>JALWKH010000108.1:0-1661 GCA_026996635.1 Bacteroidales bacterium
AATATAACTTAATATCAGATAAATATCTTGTGCATGTAGTTGTCCAAAACCAAAATGATTCTTCAGTCTTTTATGTGGGGCACGAAAACGGATTGTTTGAGTTAAAAAGAGACGGTAATAAGTGGGCTATTAATAATCCTTTTAAATTCCTTGATAAAAACTATGTTTTTACTCTCAAGCAAAACAAAAAGTATCTGTGGGTTTCCACTATGGGCAAGGGACTGTTTCGAATTGATTTGACAAATAACAGTTACGTACATTTTGAACCAGAGAAAAAAGGATTGCCGGCATCAGTTGCTTATAGTGTAGATAATTTTGATGGAGATATTTTTGTGGGAACAGATGTGGGATTGTTTAAATACAAAGATGACTTAGACTATTTTGTCCCTTATGACTTTTTTGATTTAGAATTTGACCATGATAAAATAACATATCTTATAAATAATAACGGCAGATTATGGGTGGTTGCAAATAATAAAGTGTATTTGATTTATAAGGATAAAGGAAAAATTAAGCATTTATCATCTATTTTTAATGCTTTGCCTGAGATGCCTGTAGAAGATATTTACGAAAAGGACGGAATAGCTTATATAGCGGGTTCTAAAGGGTTTTATACTGTGGTTTTGGATTCAAATAAGTATTTGCCGAATATTTTGAATTATTCTCCTGGACTTAAATTTTATCCGTTTGTTAAAGAGTCGTTTATAAATTCCGAGTCGCCTATTTTTTATGGAGTATTCAATAAGCCTGTAATCAGATCTTCCGATACGGTTTATGTTCCTGTTTTTAATCAACCCGAAAATATAAAGTTTATTTTTCCATTTAAAAAACGAAACCTTGTTTTCAACGTTTCCACACCTGAATATACCGGTAAGGTTGAGTATTCATATTATTTGGAAGGTTTTAGTGACACTTGGTCAAAATGGTCGGAGAATAGCAGAATTGTATTTACCAACTTAAAAGAAGGTGATTATGTATTAAAAGTTAGAGCAAGGGATATTTTCGGGTCAGTGAGCAAGACTTCCCAAATAAAGTTTACGATTTTACCGCCTTGGTACAGAACATGGTGGGCTTACATTATTTATGTAGTTTTAATTATTCTGATAATTTATTCGATATTGAAGTATTATACCCGGAAACTTGAAAGGGATAAAAAGCGATTGGAAGAAATAGTAAGACAAAGAACTGCCGAAATTGCTCGCAAAAATGAACAACTTCAAGAACTTGTTGATGAAGTGACAGAGCAAAAAAAGATAATTGAAGAAAAGAACAAAGATATAACGGACAGTATTAAGTACGCCGAACAAATTCAGGTGGCAGTATTACCGGAGCAATGGGAGGAATTAAAAGGAAAGATAGAATTGTTTATTTATTTTAAACCTAAGGATATTGTTAGCGGCGACTTTTATTTTGTAAGGTATCTGAAAACAAAAGATATTTTTGTGGCGGCAGCAGTGGATTGTACGGGTCACGGTGTGCCGGGAGCTTTTATGAGTTTGTTGGGGGTGACTTTCCTGAATGATATATTGAACAAAAACAGGATTTACCATTCGAATGAAATTTTGGACGAACTCAGGGAAAAAGTAATTGCGGCGCTTAACCAGGATTCCGATGATGAAGAAAAGAAAAAAGACGGAATGGATATTTCTTTGATTGAATAC
>JALWKH010000108.1:1671-6535 GCA_026996635.1 Bacteroidales bacterium
TTGAATATTTTGTTAAAGAACAACGTGTTGAATTTTCAGGAGCAAATAATCCTTTATACTTGTTGAGAAACAGGGATGCTGAACCACCGCAAGATTTTTCAAAAGAATTTGACGAAGGCGAAAATGAATTCAAGTTGTATGAATTTAAGGCAGACAGGCAACCTATAGGGTATTCTTATGAGCTAAAGCCTTTTAGCAAATATGATATTAAGGTTCAAAGCGGTGATGTTGTTTATATGTTCTCCGACGGATTTGCCGACCAGTTTGGCGGACCGAAAGGCAAAAAATATACATACAAAAGATTTAAACGCTTGTTTATTTCCATTGCCGGCTTACCGGTGGAAGAACAACGCAGAAAAATTGCCGAAGAATCTAAAAATTGGATTGGTCAATCCAACGAGGAACAAATTGATGATCAGTTGATTATCGGAGTAAGATTTTTGTAGTATATGGTTGTGTGGGAGTTAATTTTTTGGATTAGTGTTTTGCTGATTGTTCACACTTATTTTATTTTTCCTTTTCTTTTAAATGTTTTAACACGGAAGCGGGATTTGAGTTTTCTCGATACTTACCGGAAAGATAAAAATTTACCTTTTGTCTCCATTGTAATGGCGGTTTATAATGAACGGAATGTTATTGAACGCAAAATAAAAAGCGTATTGGAAACTGATTATCCTACAGAAAAAATAGAGTTTCTTATCGGGTCGGATGCATCAAGTGACGGTACGGATGATATTATCAAAGAACTTGCGAAAAACGATGAGAGAATAAAGTTTTTCAGGTTTGCAGAAAGGTCGGGTAAAATAAAAATTATAAATGAACTAGTTTCAAAATCAAAGGGTAATATAATTATTTCAACGGATGCAAAGGCTTTCTTTTTACCCGACACTATTTTCAATTTGGTAAAATATCACAAAGACAGTAGAATAGCGGCAACAGGAGGTTTTCTTATAAATGAGCTAAAAGACGACTCGGGAATTTCCCTGCAAGAAAATCTTTTTATGGATCGTGAAATGCAAATAAAATACCGTGAGAGTCTTTTATGCCTTTATCCCATAGGGCTTTACGGTGCAATGTATTCTATAAAAAAGGAATTTTTTACCGAGGTGCCTGAGAATTTAATGGTTGATGACTTTTATATCAATATGAAAGTGTATGAAAAAGGAGGGAAGGCTGTTTTTGTTCCGGATGCCAAAGCTATAGAGAATTTACCTAATGAGATTACGGAAGAATTTCGAAGAAAAGTCCGAATTGCTACCGGTAACTTTCAAAATCTTAGAAGGTTTTACCGTTTTATGTTAAAGCCGTTTACTTGTTTGGGGTTTAATTTTCTGTCACACAAAGCACTAAGGTGGCTGGGGCCGTTTTTTATGCTTATTGCTTTTATTGCCTTGCTGATGTTATGGAATACTTTATTTTATAGGGCTTTATTATTTATTTCTTTGTTTGTGTTGTCTGTTCCAATTATAGACTTTTTACTAGGGAAAGTAGGCGTGCATATCAAAATTTTGCGTTTAATAACCCATTTTATTGCAATGAATATTGCGCTTGCACTCGGATTTTTTAATGCTCTCAAAGGTGTTGAAAAAGGTATTTGGCAACCCTCCAAGCGTTATTAATTTTTGAGGTTTTGTCTGTATTATTTATCTTTGTGGAAAATACCGCGTCCCAGTATGTTTAGAATTTTTTTCTTTATTGCTTTTGTTTTTGCCTTTTTTGTTGCTGAGTCGCAGCAAGTTATATTGTATGAAGATTTTGAGGGAACCGCAGGAGGTGCTTTGCCTAACGGTTGGACAAAACAGCAGGAACAAGGTGCAGACGGTTGGGAAACAGGAAATAATTTGGCTTCAGGGTATTTTGACGTTCCTTCCCATTCCCTTTATGCCGCTTCAAATGATGATGCTTGCAATTGCAACTCATTGTGTAATATGCTGATAACGCCGCCATTGGATTTGAGTGATACCTCTTTTTATTTGTTAAAGTTTGACAGGTATTTTACCAAAAGGTATGGAGATGACTTGTATGTTAAGGTGAGTTTGGACGGTGGTTCAAGTTGGCAGGTTATAAAAACCGTCAAGCCTTGCGAAGATTGGACGGAAGAGTATGTTTCGCTTAATGATTTTGCAGGCAACGGTAATGTTTTGATTGCTTTTTGCTACTCTGATAATAATTATTGGGCATCGGGTGCCGCAGTAGATAATGTTACTGTTTTTGTGCCTTCTGTTTCGGATTTTCATTTATTTTCAGGTATTTATTATTCTTTTGTGTGCCCGGGTGACAGTATAGATGTCAATCCTTTTTTTGTGAATCTTTCGTCTCAGGTTGTAAGTTCTTTTAAAATGGATTTTTATGTGAATGGTGCTTACAATGGGGGCGTAGAAAGCAGTCAGCAATTATCACTTTTGGATACGGTTTCCGTTACGAAAAAAATATTTATCCCTTCTTCGGGAATTTATGATGTAAGTGTCGTTTTATCTTCTGTAAACGGTTCAAGTGCGAACGGCGATACGGTAAATTTTAGATTTTTTGCATTAAACGAATGTAAAAATACTTCTGTGTTGGTTGAGGAGAATACGGGTACTTGGTGTTCATATTGTCCCGAGGGGGATTATTTTTTGGATTCGTTGGCAGGATTGTATCCTTCAAAGGTTAAACCCGTGAGTATTCATTATTCGGATGTGATGTCTTTTGCAGGGGGAAACAATATAATTAGATCCTATTTTTATACGTATCCTTCAGTGATGATTAATAGGTGGTTGTTCAATGATTCTTGGTATGTGTCTTTAAAAAATAAATACACATGGAGGCAAAAAACGGAAACCGTGTTGCAGCGTAAGACACCTTTCCGAATAAGTGTCTCTAGCGAATATGATGAGGCAAACGGTTATTATTCAACTACTTTACATATCTTACCGCTTGGTGATATTATAGGTGATTTCTCCGTCAACTTATTTCTGACAGAAGATAGCATAACGCATTCCGGGGATGGGGATTATTGGCAACTGAATGCTTTCAACAATGTTCCAGGGTCACCGTTTTACGATAAGGGAGATACCATTAAAGATTATGTTTTCAATCATGTGTTGAGGTATGTAGCAGGCGGAACTTGGGGATACTCGGGTTTTTTGCCGGATACTATGCTCTATGGAGATCAATATGATGTTGACTTTTTGGTTTTGATGCAAGACGGTTGGGTGCCTGAAAATATGAATGCAATTGCAGTGGTAGAGTTTACTGGTGAAAATTCCGTTTATGACCGTTATGTTGTTGCCGTTCAGTCGCAAGGGTTATTGGTTGGTAATAGTGAAATTAAGTTAAATAAAGGTTTGGCTGTTTATCCCAATCCGGCAAGTGGTGTTATCTATTTTAGTGATGATTTTTCTGCCGCTCGTTTGTTATTGTATAATGTTACGGGCAATTTGGTAAAAGTAATAAATAAGCCTGTAAAAAGTGTTTATGTAGGAGATTTGCCGCAAGGTGTTTATTTCTTGAAACTTATTGACCTTAACGGAAACTTTTGCGTAAGAAAGATTGTCAAAAAGTAAATTATTGTTTTACCACTTTAATGTTACTTGTTCCCGCATTTGTTGTAATTCTAAAAATGTAAATTCCTTTGTTTAAGTTCTTGGTATTTAAGCGATAACTATTGCTTAAAGGATTAAAAGATTTAATAGCAATTCCCTTGGCATTATAAACGGTAATATTTTTTATTCTATACTTGCTTTTCACATAAACATAATTACCGGTGGGATTGGGAGTGATAGTAACATCATTCTCAGTGTTTACCAAATTATTCAGTGTGGTGTTTTTCTTTTCTATTTGCAAAAACAAAACACCTGGATTGGGACATTCAATATTGTTAAGTGTGACAGAAGGGGCTCCTGCGATATATGAGACTTCCGTGTGATAAACATAATTGTCCGAAATAATATGTTTTGTTATTTTCAATGAATCTCCGTAAGAAAACGGCAGTCCGTTTAAGTTTAACGATAAGTTGTTTATGTTACTTTGCAAATTGGAAATAGTAATAGAGAATTTTGTATTATCCGCAGATTTGGTTGTGAGTACCATAAAATTTGTTTGATAGCTGTCCCAATTACCGTTTACTACTTCACTTCCGTCGTTTTGTACTATTATTGGAGTTGATGTTTGTATGGCATAATAAGTTTTCAGAGCATAATAAGTACGTGTAATAATGGTGTCGCCTGTTATTCTGTCTCTTACATCAAAACAAGACGGATACCAAAAAAGTTTGTCCACACTTGATTCTTGTGCGGTAAGTACTGTTGAAAGGTAATATGCCGATCCATAAGGAGAGGTTACAAATGTGTCTAAATTGTCGTGCAAGTCATTATTTATTTCTGAAATAATATTTTCAGCACTTGTAAAACCATTAACATCTAAAATTGTTCTTATTGAATCTGCAATTTTTTTTATTCCATAAGGATTTTTATAGCCGTATAAATGCCAGGAATAAAAATCCAAATCTATATTGTTATTTGCACAAAATTCAATAAACCCTTCCCTGTAAACACTTTGTTGTCCTATTGATGTAAGTGGAACGGCACCGGGACCGCCTACTTTCAGGTTTGGATCATAAGTTTTTATTGAGTCTGCTACATTTTTATACATTAAATAATATTGTGGTGGTGTACCGTGCAAAAATAAACCGCCGGGCTCATTCCAAACTTCCCAATATTGTATATTGTCGTGACGACCGTTATCCCAACCGTCATTATAATGCATAACTACATGTTTACACAAAGATGCAAACCGTGTAAAACTAAATGTTGAATCTGGAGAATCATAAGGTGGTTCGTAAGGAGGAAGCGGATTTGTATTCGGGTAGCTTATACCTATTCTG
>JALWKH010000109.1 GCA_026996635.1 Bacteroidales bacterium
TATATCCAATTTTTCTTCTTCTGTCAACTTCCAATCTACATCAGATTTATGTAATTTCTCTACCAAATGTGACAAAAAAATCGCTACCGAAACTGAGATATTAAAACTCTCTGTAAACCCGTACATAGGAATTTTCACATATCCGTCTGCATTGTTTATGGCTGTTTCGGTAAGTCCGGGCAATTCACTGCCGAAAACAAGAGCAATCTTTTCATTTACAGGTAAGTCAAACAAGGAGACATCGTCTTTGTGAGGAGTTGTGGCATATATTTTATAGCCTTTCGACCTTAAAAAATTGTAACACTCTATGGTATTATCTTTCCCTTGATTATTAAATTTATGCAAGTCAATCCACTTATTTGAACCCAGAGCTACATCAGGGTTTACGGTATATTTATTTTTATTTTCAATGATATAAACATCTTGAATGCCGTAAATTTCGGAAGTACGTAATGTTGCACTTGCATTGTGCGGTTGGTAGATGTCCTCCAAAACAATAGTGATGTGACGCGTGCGGTTTTCAATCACTTTGTAAAACAACTCACGCCTTCGATCCGTAACAAACCCGAGTAAATAATTCAGAAATTCCCTTTTTTCACCGCTTTGCATTATTTCTTTAATTTCAAAACAACCTTTCCTCCACCGCCTTCACTATATTCTACATTTGCAACGCCTTTTTGAGTAAAATATTTTTTTAAAGCTTCTGTTTTTGACTTGCTACCTTCAACAATGTAAACATTAGCCGAATTGGATTTCAAAAAATCTACAATTGCATCTGCAATAGGATAACTTTCAACAGCTAATTCTACGGCGGAAACATGTATGGGATATTCAGTTTGGTCCATCGAAAGAATTATATCTGTTTTCAGATCAGTAAATTTAAAGTTATTCCGATTATCAACCTCCTCTATGTAAGGCATATAATAACCTGTTCCCGAAAACAATACACCATATAAATGCCCTGCCGGCAAACTTATGGCATAATATCCTGTTTTCCCGTTAGAGAAATAATCTCCCAACCTTTTTTTTGTTTCCAAATCATACAAATGAATCATAATATGGTGACTCGAAGAGTCTTTATCGGTAACTTTACCGTGTATAAATGTCAGTTTACTTGTTTGTTCATCATTTTCGGTAGACGGATAGTTTATCACAAAAATGTCTTTCATTCCTGTACCATCCACTCTTACAGAAGTATAATACCCTTGTTCCCCGCTTGCAGTTGTAACAAAAAACACATCATCATCCGGTGTATTTATAGGATAACCCAAGTTTTGCGGATCCGACCATTTACCGTCTTTCCCACGTACAGAAAAAAAGATATCATAACCTCCCATAGTTTTATGCCCCTGTGAACTGAAATACAATGTCCTGTTATCCGGATGAATAAAAACGCCGTCTTCATCGTAAGGAGTATTTATAGTAGGACCCAAATTTACAGGTTCACTCCAAGTACTGTCATCTTGTAATACCGACATGTAAATATCTTTGCCCCCTATTCCTCCCGGACGGTCACTTATAAAATATAAAGTCCGGTTGTCATAAGCTATAGACGCAGAATTTTCATGGTATTGTGTATTTATAGGTGCAGGTAAAGGTTTAGGAGTTGACCAACTGGAGTCTTTCATTATAGAGAAATAAATATCCCCTCCGTTTTTTTCTCCACGATATAAAAACAAGATTTGACCGTCTGTAGAAATACCCACAGTAGCATCATGCTTTTTAGTATTAATAGGCGGTCCTACATTCACGGGAGTTCCCCACCTGTATTTTTTCTTAATTGAATAATAAATATCCTCGTAATATTGCATGTCGTTATAATCCATTTTGCCACCTGTGGTGCCTTTACGCCTTGAAGTAAAATACATTACCCTTCCGTCACCCGTCACGATAGGTGCATAATCGGAATATTCGGAGTTTATCGTTTTCAAATTTACAACCATACCGTTTGTGGGATTTGCCATCAACATAATGCCTACATCACATTCATCCATTTTCTTTGTTATAACGGAATCCCATACATATAACTTTTCCGGGTCCAATGAGACTTTAAAATGGTAATATTCTTTTTTTGCTTCTTTAAATTTATAGTTGTATTGGTAAGCTTGAGCAAGTTTAAAATAAATATCATCACTGATTTCAGGGTCAAGTTCTACGGCTTTTTTAAGGTATTTTAGAGCTTTTGCTTTGTATATAGTATGCAAATAGCAATCTCCGAGCATATAATTCAATTCGGCATTGTCAGGATTAAATTCGTGAGCCTTTTCCAAGTGCTGAATCGCCTCATAATACACATTCTGCTCATATGCATCCCTACCATCCAGAAACTCCGAATATGCTTTTGAAAACCCCTTTTTTCCTTTGAAGTTCGAACGCTTAAATTCTACATTTGTTTGAGCATTAAGAAGCGTCGTTAAGAAAAAAAATGATATTATTGCCGTAAAAATTTTCACTTTTCCAATACTTTTTGATTAACTTTGCAAAGTTAATGTAAAAATTGCACAAAAAATTAATAAATTATGTTTAAAAAGAGATTTTTGTTTGTGATAATTCTGGGCTTTATTTTAGGAATTAGCGCATGTACAAGCACAACAGAAGAAAATAACGAAGAGAATGCAGATACGACACAAGTAAGTGCCGACACAACAGCTCAGAAAAAAGAAAGCCAGTTTTTCAATTTACCTTCACCGATTGAATTGTACACATTTTTGTATGAGAATAACATTAAATTTCAAGCAGAGCTGATGAATCCGATTGAAAATGTTGACAAGTATGTAACATCCGAAGAAAAAGGAATTGCACTTGGTGTGTATGCGTCAGACATCGCATATTGTGCTGTTTATGACAAGAGCGACGAAACAATGAATTATTTCGTTACTTCTAAAAAAATTGCCGACGAATTAGGATTAACGGAAGGATTTGACGAAAAGATTGCAGACCGTATAAATAACAATTTGCACAACAGCGACTCTCTTTACAACATTTCAACCGATTCTTATTCCATGGCTCTCAATTATCTAAGAGCACAAAACCAAGAACAATTGCTTCCTTTGATGATTTTCGGCGGTTGGATAGAAAGCGTTTACATCGCTGTGAATTCCTACAATGACAAAACATTTAATCCTGAAAATCCCGTAGTATTCCAAATCTTGGATCAAGGTTACCTGCTTGAAAACCTGGTAGATTATTTCAAGACACTTGATCAAAATAACGAAACTATAAAGAAGATAACTGAACAATTAACAGATCTGCAAAATATTTATTTGTCCATACAAGACAATGTTGATGTTGACATAACAAAAGAACAATTTGATAACATTAAAGAAAAAATTCAAAATATTAGAAATTACTGGACAAAAAACTAAAATACTATGAAAGTTAAATCAATCCTGACAATTATAGGAGCCATAACCATATTATCCGGCTCATTCAATAGTGCAAAAGCACAAAGGTGTGATAAGAAAAAATATTGTGTAGATTATTACGAAGACTTTGATTTTCGTACCCAATCCGTTTATGCACATTTATTACCGGGAGACACGTCGGTAGTAAAAACCGTGGTGTATTCAAACAAAATGTATAGGATTTTTGCATGCATGGATGAAGATTACGGACCTATTCACTTCAGAATAGTGCAGCCTTACCGCGTTACTGAAAGAAAAATAAAAAAAGTAACTTATGACACGACTTATACATACAAGGTTGATGAGTACGGAGATGAAATTTACGACGACAACGGAAACCCTGTGGTGGATAAAATGGAAGTAACAGCTGACACGCTTTGGGAAGTAAAAAGAGTACAAAAAGAAAAATTACTTTATGATAGCGAAAAAGCCGATAAACCGTACTGGGAAGCACGGATAAGAAAAACCAAAAGAATATTTATTTATGTTTATGTTCAGGAAGACATTGATCCTGACGGTGATTGTGTAGCAGTATATGTCGGAAGGAAAGCCCTTTCCCGTTCCAAATTCCAACGAAAGGCTAGAGATTATTATGCAGGAGATTGATAATTGATTATTATAACAACATACATTAACAGAAAGGCTGCCAATACCGGTGGCCTTTTCTGTTATTATAACAACAATTCACATAAAGAATTATGTTATTTTTGCTTCAAACTTTTACTTGCAACAGATGAAAAAAATACTCACAAATGCTACAATTGTAAACGAAGGGGAAGTATTTCAGGGTTACATTATTATAAACAATGATAAAATAGAAAAAATCGGTGAAGGAAATTTCGATGGATCACTATCAGGAGAAATTTTAGACCTTAACGGTAAAATCATTCTTCCGGGCATAATAGACACTCATGTTCATTTCAGGGAACCGGGATTAACACACAAAGCAGACTTCTACACGGAGAGCAAAGCTGCCGTTGCCGGCGGTGTAACTACTGTTTTTGACATGCCGAATGTTAAGCCGCAAACCACTTCAATACTAACTTGGAAAGAAAAAAAACAAATTGCAGAACAAAAATCCCTTGTAAACTTTGCTCTTTATTTGGGAGCAACCAATTCCAATTTAGAAGAACTTAATAAAGCCGATTTATCCTTAATTCCGGGCATAAAAATATTTATGGGATCATCTACCGGCAATATGCTCGTCGACAAAGATGAAGTTATCAGTAAATTTTTCTCACTCGAAAAGCAAATTGTAGTCCACAGCGAAGACGAAAACATAATTAAAACCAACTTGGAAAGTGCAAAAAAGGAATTCGGTGATGAAATTCCCATCTACATGCACAGCAATATACGAAGTAAGGAAGCGTGCATAACAGCCACCAAAAAAGCCGTAGATATTGCCGTAAAGCACAACACAAAATTGCACATACTCCATGTTTCCACGCCCGAAGAAATTGAAATAATCACAGAAGCAAAAAAACAAAACCCCAGCATAACAGCAGAAGTTGTGATAAATCATTTATATTTCGACACTTCACACTATCAGCATCTCGGCACTTTCGTTAAATTCAACCCAGCCGTAAAATCTCCCGAAGACAGGCAAGGTTTATTAAACGATCTATCCTCAAACAAAATAGACACAATAGCAACAGACCACGCCCCACACACACTTGAAGAAAAGCAAAACCCGTATCTAAAAGCACCTTCCGGCGTACCTATGATTCAGCATTCATTACAAGCTATGTTGGAATTGCACAAAAAAGGCTACATCACATTGGAACAAATAGCAGAAAAAATGTCTCACAATCCCGCAAGAATTTTCCGAATAAAAAACCGCGGGTTTATCAGGGAAGGCTACTTTGCCGACCTTACAATAGTTGACCTGGACGATTCAATGACAGTAAGCAAAGAAAATATCCTTTACAAATGCGGTTGGTCTCCGTTTGAAGACTACACATTTCATTCTAAGGTATTTATGACCATCATTAACGGTAACATAGTTTACAACAACGGCGAATTTGACGAAAGCCACAAAGGAACAAATGTAGAATTCGAACAATGAAAGCTTTAATTATAGACAAAGTCCACAACCTGCTTATCGATAAGCTAAACGCTTGCAACATTGAAACTGATTACTTGCCTGAAATAACGCGACAAGAAATTTTAAGCACTATTGCAAACTATGAAATATTGATAATCCGAAGCAAGACACCGATTGACAAGGAAATTCTGGATAAAGCCGGAAAACTTAAAATAATAGGCAGATACGGAGCAGGCACGGAAGGAATTGATAAGCAACTTTGCAATCAAACAGGCATTAAAGTAATCAACTCTCCCGAAGGTAACAGGAATGCGGTAGGCGAACATACACTAGGACTTTTGCTTGCAGTAATTAACAAAATTTGCAAATCATTCTCCGAAATAAAAAACGGCATTTGGAACAGGAACTCAAATTGGGGGTTCGAACTGGAAGGAAAAACGGTAGGCATAATCGGTTATGGGAATGCAGGCAGCGCTTTTGCCCGAAAACTTGCAGGTTTTGATGTGGAAGTTCTCGCTTATGACAAATACAAATCAGGTTTCGGCAAAGATTACATAAAAGAAGCCTCTTTGGAAGAAGTGATGAACTATGCCGATGTAATTTCGTTTCATGTACCTCTTACCGAAGAAACACGCCAAATGGCAAACTGGGAATTCTTTTCCAACCTGAAAAAGAAACCCGTAATACTCAACACTTCACGCGGCGAAGTTGTAAACACACGCGACCTTCTTTTAGCACTAAAAAACGGACTAATCAGCGGTGCGGGTCTAGATGTTTTGGAATACGAAAAATCAACCTTTGAAAACATTTACAAAACCGGCAACAAAACGCTTGAAGAACTTTTGAAACTTGATAATGTTGTAGTAACACCGCATATCGCAGGCTGGACTAACGAGTCATATAGCAAACTTGCATTTTATTTAGCGGAGAAAATATGCCAACATATTTATAAATAATCATTTTTACATTTATTTACAACTAATTTGCTTGCCGCGGCGTGTAATGTCAGCAA
>JALWKH010000110.1 GCA_026996635.1 Bacteroidales bacterium
TTTCGTATCAAATTTTTTTTTTAAATACTTAATTAATTTTTGAATTTCTTTTTTTGTATGTTCCTCATTTAATTTAACTATTGCATCCTTATATTTCTTTTCCTCAAAATCAACTTTTGCAAGAGAAAATATACTACTGATAACCCCCTCATAATCATTATATTCCTGAGAATACATAAAAGCTTTAGTAAAAAACCTTCTGGCTAAAACCAATTTACCGGCATTAAAAAACAATTCTCCGAGATTTTCATATGCTGCCGAGATACCTGTGCCATAACCTATCTTCTCAAATAAAGACAATGCTTTTTCTAAATACTTTTCAGCTTTTTTGTTTTCTCCTAACTTTATGTAACATGTCCCTATGTTATTCAGAATTGTTGCCACCATCCTGTCATTATGAACATCATAAATGTATGTTAAGGCTTGCTTATAATAATAAATGGCTTTCTCATAATTTTGCATGTGTTTAAAAGTACTTGCCATGTTATTATACAAGGCTCCAATGGTATATTTATCTTTAGATTTTTCTGCATATGTAATACCTGTCATATAATAATTTACCGCTTCATCATAGGCAGCGAGTATATCATAGTAACTTGCTATATTGAGATATGCTTTTGCAATGCCTTTATAATTCAAAGAATCGATCTTTAATTTAAGGTCAAGTGCTTTTTTGGAATAGAACAATGCAGAATCTACTTTGCCGAGATAATAATAACAAACACTTAAATTATTCAGATTTGACGCATAATTGGCAGAATCGTTTGAAAGTTTCGAATACCGTATGCATTTCTTAAAATAATATACAGCACTTTCTAAGTCAGAGTTAGAGAAATAATAATACGCCCACAAATTATAAAAATCCAACCATAAGCTATTTGTACTTTTTTTCCTCAACAACTTTTTTACCTTGTTTAATAATTTGAATGCTTTATTTTTTTCGTGTTGAAGTATGGCTATGTGTGCAAGTTTTATTAAAACAGCAATATTATTTTCGTAGTCATTAGGATTTGCTTCGAAAGAAAGTCTTAAATATTTTTTCGATTTGGAAAACTCTCCGTTTTTTAAGGAATGATTAGCAAGTTCAAAAAAAAATTTCTCCTTCTTTACTCGGTCGCTAGTAGCCCTTAGCAATTTCAACAAAGAGTCTTCAACAGCATCCCCTATTATTAAATTCGCTATGAATAACAATAATAAAAATACTATCCCCTTTTTCATCCCAATTTGTAATTTCAGCAAATTTAAAAAAAATCAAATAGATAATACTAAAAAAGTTTACGCGAATACTTTAATTATTTTTCACTAAAGCAATATTTGCTTGTCTCTCAGCAAGAAAAGAATCATTTAAACACTAATCCAATCGTATGGTAAGACTAAATTTGAAATATAAATTATCCCTTGGCTCTGCAGATGAGTATGCACCGGTTTTATAAAAAACACCAAACCCGACACCGCTGTATTGAGACTTTAAAATTTCATTTATAATCAATCCGGCTTCAGAATACATTTTATCGGGAACATTGTAATCAAAACCGTAATTCAACGATTTATTTTCCATCGTACCGTAACCTACACTATATGCAAGTACCACATTGGGTGCGAAGTATTTGGTTTTTATCAATAAATGTTTAAGGTCGTAATAAAAATGTCCCGCCACAAACTTATCTGCATAAAAACTGCATAAATCCATCGTTTGGAAAGTATTTGAAACAAATAAGCGGTCTTTATAGAAACTCCCTCGCATATCGTACATTAATGACAACGGGACACCACCCATAACTTTTCCTGCAACAATATTTGTTCGTAAAATACCTTTAAGCCCCAAATCAAAATCCTTTTTCCACATAAACTCGAATTTCTCATATTCCAAACCTATTCCGTCAATAGACAAACCTCTTTTGTAATTAAAATACAGCACGGGATATTTTGTTCCCAACGATACGGGACCATCAATGGTTTTCATAATTTGATCGCCAACAGCTAATTTAAGTTTGATTCCTGCCTCATTGAAATAAAACCCTTTGGAAACATCAAAATTCTTGTACCTGTAGGTATTTTTGTTTGCCCTAACACCCGTTTCAAAATAAACATTCCCCCACAAATGCCTCACTCTAAAATCCATCCCGGCATATTTACTCTCAACATAATCCATTTTTTTCAAGTAAAATAACCTGTAACCTTCCGTAGAAGTAAAGGTGGGTTTATATCCGAAAAAGTCATATCCGCCTGTTTCAGTAACATCATTTTTGTAACCTGCATTAAAAACCACTCCCGATGGCTTATCTAAATATATCCTTAAATTACCTCCGTAATTATGTTTCTTAATGCCAAAAGAATAAGCATAATAACCGCCGACACTCCATAGTTTCGACACAAAATCGTTGGTTTCAAGCCCCAAACCCAGCCTGAACTTTTCGTACAAATTATAAGACATCAGCTTATCCAACCTTAAATTGACAGGTCCGACAGGAATTGCCCCGGTCAAAAGATACTTTATAAACAAGTATTTAGTATCAAGGTTTTCAGCCTTACCCAAGCTGTCTATAATATGGTATGTTGCACTATCCATACTCGTGAGTGGAACAACCCTATAATTTTTTATCTTATCTTCCGCATCTTTAAATGCGTTCCTGTTAACATCGAGCACACCGAATTTAGGCTTTAGTGTATCCGGCTTACCGTTAGGGATCACATCAAACAAATATGTTTTGTCAACACCCGCCAACACATAGCTCGAATCCAACAATATCCCGTTGAAAATCATCTTACTGTTCAACTGCATAGGCATCCAAGCGCCTTTGTACTTTTCGTAGTTTTGTTCTATCTTTATATAAAAATCACCCTGTTCCACAGGTTCCGCCATAATGTTTTTTATTGCATACCCGTCGGTAGTAATGTAAATAACCCCTTTAAGCCCGTCAAAATTTTTACCCCGATGCGGCTTGAATTTCATAATAAAAACAGTGTCGCCGTTTTCTCCGTATGCCGTGTCTATAAGTTGAAAGAAATATTTTTTCCACCCTGCAGGCGAAACGGGACTCAAATATTTTTTGTCCAGCAAATTAACTTGCGGCTTGTAAAACGAAAAAGACTGGAATTGTGTAGCCAAAACAAAAAAAGTCGGCACAGTAAAGCCTGAAACCCTTGATATTAAAACCTTTTCATAATTTTTTTCGGGCTTTTCAAAATAGCGTTCACTCACAGTCTCGAGCAAAAACAAATGTTGCTTTTTCAAAAACTTTGCAGCTTTGGAAGTATCGAAAACCGATGCCGTATCAATATAAAAAAGTGTATCACCGCTTACAACAATTCTGTCTTTTTTTACCCCGGTAAAATACATCTTATTATACGACTTGTAATAAAAGGAGTTAAGGCTTTTTTCGGGATCATTTTTTTTTCTGTTTTCTACTACCTTTTTAATTATCCTGTTTGCGGGATTTTCGCCGGGCAAGACGGTAACCTCTTTGAGAACAAAAGATTGCTGTTTGAGTCTAACCTTTAATGTATAATTTTCCGGTTGTTGTAATTTCAACACCGTATCTCTGTAGCCGATATAAGAAAACTTTACCATCAAAGGAAAATCATTTTTATCCGCTTCAAAAGAAAAGTCCCCGTCCAAAGATGTAATGACACCTTTTCCCTGTCCGTAAATAACATTTACAAAAGGTAGCGGCTCACCTGTTTTGAAATCAACAACCTTCCCCCGAACACTATATTTCTGTGAGAACGAAATAAAAGGCAAAACAAAAAATAAAATCAAAAAAAGTTTCCTAGTCATTTCTTCTTGTCCTTTAAATGCTTATGCTTCCACCTTCTATGCGACCACAACCAATATTCAGGTGCTTTGTTTATGGTCTCCTCAAGCATTTTATTGAATTTCACTGTAATTTCTCCTTCTTTGGTATCTATGCTTTCTTCGGCAATTACGGTAAAAATAACATCGTATTTGTTTTTGCCTTTGGGCATCATCTCTGCATACACTACCGCAGCATCAAACCGCTTTGCAATCTTCTCAGGACCAAGAAATACAGGAGTATCCTGATTAAGAAATTTTACCCAAAAATTTATCTCATTGCCTGTTGGAGTTTGATCCGCCACAAAAGCCGCAAGCCAAGGATTATTTTTCCTGCTCAAACCAATAAGTCCTCTTAAAGTTTCCTTCATAGCAAAAGCATATCCGCCGTATTTCACCCTTTTATTCTTAAAAAAATCATTAAAAAACTTATCCTTCATAGGTTTATAAATAACCACCCCTGTATGCTTCATTATTTTCGGCATCACAAGCAGCCACTCCCAATTACCGTAATGCCCCATTACAAGCACAATATTTTTCTTTTTTTCGTACAATTCGGATAAAATCTCGGGGTTTTTGAAATTCACCCTTTTTAGCATATTCTTTGAATTGAGGCGGAAGAATGCCAATGTCTCTATAATCAGGTTTGACAAGTGAAAGTAATATCGTTTTTGTATCTTTTTCAAGTCTTCATCGCTTTTGTCGGGAAAAGAATTTTTCAAATTCTCCCATACTACTTTTTTCCTATACCCCGTTATATGGTACAAGACAACAAAAATCAAATCCCGCCACCTTCGCAAAACGAAAAAAGGCTGCACCGCAAAAGCATATATCAATACCAGAATTAAATTCCCCGTTATCTTATTCATAATTGTTTAGGTTGGATACCTTAAAATAAATTATCTGCCGTTCCTGTTATATTGACGGTCATTTTTGTCTTGCATAATATCCCTGTCTAAATGCCTTCCCATATAATCTTCTACATTATTGTTATACGGGTCATACATGTTATTAAATCTTTTATCCAAATGTGCTTTCCAGTTAGGCAAATACACTTCTCCCTTAGCAGTAGAGTGTAATAAAACATAACCATTGTAATTCAAGTCAGGATTGTAAAAAACAAATTTCACATTATTTTGTCCTTTGATGTGATAATAATACCATATTTCGT
Organism: Bacteroidales bacterium; assembly: GCA_026996635.1. Classification (GTDB taxonomy): domain Bacteria; phylum Bacteroidota; class Bacteroidia; order Bacteroidales; family JALTDM01; genus JALTDM01. The sequence goes on from JALWKH010000110.1 coordinate 4,965, forward strand.
AAGGAACAAGTCCAGGGTCGTGTTCTTCTGAAATTACATCATCAGGCGATCCGTATTGCAAATAAACCCTTCCCCTGTCTGTTTCATACCCTTTTTTTATCTGCGTTGAGAACCTTTCATTAACATACTTTACCTGAGATAAATAGTTTTTCCATTCCTTTTCGGGATTTTTTCCGTTTCTTCTTACCCAGAACACATAAAAATAATTTCTCATCATCTTTATATCTCCGGCTTTGATTTGTGTTTGTGCAAAAGATATTTCCATCGGGTTGGAAATAGGATACAAATACTTAATGTACTCGAAAAGCGAATCACTTGGTATTCTCGCTACAAAAGTCGTATCAATGTTCACATCGGGTATGGTATCCAATAATTTTTTGTCTATTTTAGGGTTACTCCTGCCAAACAAAAACCTCTTTTGATATTTAAGATTATTGTTTTTGTCCCTTATCTCAAATACCAAATTGTATTTTCCGGAAGGTAATGTTTCAATATTTATCTCGCTTGCCGCAACTATGGCAGGAGCAGATTGTTTACGGAAATAATAAACATATTTTGGCAATACTTCTAACGACTCACTATTTTCCAAATAAACTTTCAGCAAAAAAGGTTCATAGTTAAGTACGGCACCGGTATTATAAATTTCAAGGTAATAAGACAATTTTTTTACATAAGAAGGGAAAAAATCAGAAACATAAGGCACAACCAACAGTCCGTTTTTAACCAATTCAGGGTAATTCTTCAAATCTTCTCCTGTGGCTTTTGACAGATTGGAAACAAACTCGATTCCGGAAAAGAAAATACTATCCGAAGAAAAAGAAGTAAAGTCCAAATCTGTTGAATAAGAAATCGGTTCTGCCGTGGAATTTGTATCATATATCTCTATTGATAATTTATACTTGTCCGGTTTTAATTGAAATCGCTTAACATCGGCAAAATTTCTTGATATTTCTAAAGAATCCTTTTTTACCGGACTATTCAAAACATATTTTCTTACACCAACAATTGTATCGTTTTTAGTAATTAAAATTTTGAACCCTATTGTTGCGATATAGCCGGTTTTCTTTTTGCCGTGTTTATCCAGATATGCTGTTTTTATATATTTTGCAGAACTTCCATCTACAGAAAAATACAACTCTACATACAACGAGTCTGTTCCGGGCAAATGAAAAGGAGCATAATAAAAAGAAACATTAAGTGGTCTATCCTGTGAAGGAGATTGCGCCATCAACAATGCAGGTACGATATACAATAAAAATAAAATTTTTTTCATCTCAGTTTATTTTATGAATATTACAAAATTAAGTCTTTACTTTTAAAATTATCTATAAGTAAGCATAAAAAATTTTTATCTACCTTTGCGAAAAAATAAGAAAATGACACAAAACTTTTTCAACAACGATTTTATTCTTAAAGTTATAGAGAAATATAAAAAG
>JALWKH010000111.1:0-1400 GCA_026996635.1 Bacteroidales bacterium
TTTAATGTTTTTGAGAGAAACGGGTTGTCCGCCCGAGGTGTTGCAAGTAACTGTAACTACAACGAAAGGAATTTTTTCCCGCGGATATTTTTTGAAAACATCTTCCAATTTGTTTAGGTCAATGTTCCCTTTGAACGGATGGTACAAATCGGTATCGTATGCTTCATCTATGGTGCAGTCTATTGCGTGAGCTTTTCTGAATTCAATATGACCCTTGGTTGTGTCGAAGTGTGCGTTGCCGGGAACGATATCGCCTTCTTTTACCAATGCGGAAAACAATACATTTTCAGCAGCCCGTCCTTGGTGGGTAGGCAAGAAATAATCAAAACCGAAAATGTCTTTTATGGCATCTTTGAGTTTGTAATATGATAGTGAGCCCGCATAACTTTCGTCTCCCATCATAATTTCAGCCCATTGATATTGGCTCATTGCTCCTGTGCCGGAGTCTGTAAGCAAATCGATGTAAACCTTGTCGCTGCTAAGGTTGAATACGTTGTATTTTGCTTCTTTAATCCATTTTTCCCTTTCTTCGCGGGTACTTTTTCTAAGTGGTTCTACAACCTTGATTTTGTAAGATTCTGCAAAAGGTAATTCCATAACTCTTTGTTTTTTGCCAAAGGTATAAAAAAAAAGTCATTTTTATATTATTTGAATATGAAAATTTAAAACAAAAAAGGCTGCCCGAAAAGCAGCCTTTTCTGTTATTTAGAATTAGCGTGATTATTCAATTACAAATGTTGCAAACTTGTATTGTTTCTTTTTGATTGCAATAGTGAAATATTGTCCGTCCAATTCCGTAATTAAAGACGGTACAATGGTGTTATCTTTGTCCTTGCCGGGGAACATCGGATCGGTAACAATACTTCCGTCGTAAAAAATTGAAGAGATTACAGCATTTCCCCTTGGTGCAGCCAAGTGTAAATTGTTTTTTAATTCTTTTATTTTATCCGGAGATTTGGCTTTAAGATTAGAAAGCAGGTCATTGTAAATTAGTTTTATTTTGTTTCTTATTTTCAAAACTTTAAACGATGAATAGTAACCTTCGTCATCAATGCTGAATTGGTTTTTCGGAATAATTTTAATCCAAGAAACAATACCTTTTTCATTAACTCCTGCTGCCAGAATATCGTTGTAGTGGTAATATCTTATTACCCTTTCTTCTTTTGTTTTCGGGTCTTTAATCACTCTTTGAGTGCCGTAAATATTTTCTGCCAAAATTATGAATGAACCATTGTCCAGAAGTTCTATTGATTTCAATTTGTATGCAAACTGTAAATCAGGAGTGTCGCCGTTTCGTTTGGTCCTGAGTTTAGCTATCATATCTTTTGACAGAACTTTATAGAAACCTTTTGTTCCGCCTGATGGTATGAATTTATATGTGTTTGGATTATAAATTTTAT
>JALWKH010000111.1:1410-6329 GCA_026996635.1 Bacteroidales bacterium
ATGCCAGATACTTTGCTTATTTGAACATGTTCGTTACAGCTATGTTGATACTTGTTTTGGGTAACAACTATCTTCTGATGTTCGTAGGTTGGGAAGGCGTTGGATTGGCATCTTACCTGTTGATTGGTTTTTGGTTCGAAAAATCCGCCTATTACCATATTCCCGTCTTTGTTCATTGCAAAAATAGCGTCTGTGGCTTTGTATTTGTTTAAGTTAACAACAGCTTTGTGGAATTCTTTTTTCTTCGGGTAATAGGTTTCAATAATAATTTCGTGTGAAGGAGCTTTATTTCTGCTGCTTTTCCTTCTAGAAACAGCTTCGGCGTTTAAAAGCATAATAATTTTACCGCCCTTCATTTTATTGCTGATGGCAGTTTGCTTAACTTTGAATTTCCTTCCTACAAATTCTTTAGGTAATGAAAATTCTTGGTAAAAAGTTTTTTGCAGGTTTGAGTTGTATTTAATTATGGTAAACGGTTCCTCGTTATATTCTTTAAAAGATTTTTGGAAAAAAATGTAGATTTGTTTGTCGTCATCTAAGCGAATCCTGAAGTCATCTTCAGGGAAGTTGCCTGCAGGCAGTGTTGCTATTAAAAGCGGTCTGTTTTTCAAAGTACCGTCCCGGTTTAAATATTGAATGAACAATTTTTTTTCTTTAGTAGATTCATCAATGGAGTAAGTTAAAAGAATAAATTTCTTGTTAATGTAAAACATATCAAAATAATGGGTTTGCGAACCCAAATATGTTGGTAGTGTAATTTGGTTTGATTCGTCCACGGTAAGGGTTAGTCTGCTAACATAATCCAACCATAAATTATCCCTGTTGTACTTATCTTCTCTGACAAGGTAAAAGCCGTCGTCGTCATATCCGATTACTTTTTTAAACCTGGTGTTTTTGGGCATTTCTTGATAAGTTCCCCAATCTATTGTTTCCAAAGTCTGGGCAATGCCCGAGAAAACAAAACCTATCAAACCTAAAATAAATGCTATTTTTTTCATAATCTCTTAATTTTTGTGCGAAATTAGTTAAAAACTCTTTTCATTGTTAATTTTCTAAAAAATTTCTTTACTTTTGCAAAGAACAACCAAACTCAAACGGTTATGTTAAGAAAAAACTTTCTTCTTATAGTTTTGTACCTTTTCATATCTTTTGTTTCCAGAGCTGATGAGGGTATGTGGATTATTTCCCTTATCGGCAAAAATTATGATGATATGAAAAAACAAGGGCTGATGTTAAGCCCGCAAGATATTTACAACATAAATCATTCCAGTTTAAAAGATGCCGTAGTTCAATTCGGTAACGGATGTACAGGCGAAATAGTATCGGACCAAGGTTTGTTGTTTACAAATCATCATTGCGGTTATTCTTACATTCAAAAGCACAGTACGGTTTATAATGATTATTTGGCAGACGGTTTTTGGGCAAAATCATTGAAAGATGAATTACCGAATCCCGGATTGACTGTTAAGTTTTTGGAAAGAATGGATGATGTTACCGATAAAGTTCTTGCCGGAGTAACTGATGATATGCCATACGAAAAACGTCAGAAAATCATTAGTGAAAATTCAAAAAAAATAATTGAAGAAGCCGAACGAAAAAATCCGGGTATTACGGCAATGGTAAAAAGTTTCTTTACTGATAATCAATATTTTTTAATTTTATATAAAATTTACAAAGATGTAAGATTGGTTGGTGCACCGCCATCAAGTATAGGCAAATTTGGAGGAGATACAGATAATTGGATGTGGCCAAGACATACGGGAGATTTTTCCGTATTCAGGGTATATGCCGACAAAAATAATGATCCTGCAGATTATTCCGATGCAAATGTTCCCTATAAGCCAAAACATTTTTTACCTGTATCGTTAAAAGGTATGCACAAAGGTGATTTTGCAATGATTATAGGTTATCCCGGCCATACAAACAGATATTTGTCTTCATATGGTATCCTACAGAGATTAAATGTTATCAATCCCGCAATAATTAAAATAAGGACGGAAAAAATATCTATTTTGAGGAAACGTATGGATGAAAGCCGTGAAAAAGCCAGATTGGCAAAATCATACGAAGACATGCCTACCATTCATATTAAATATGCAAGCAAATATGCCAGAACAAGTAATTATTGGAAATATTTCATAGGGCAGAATAAAGCAATCAGAAAATTGCATGTGGTAGATAAAAAAAGGGAGTTTGAAGATAAATTTATGTCTTGGGTGAATCAATCTTCCGACAGGAAACAAAAGTACGGAAGTTTGTTGAAAAAATTGAATGATACATATTCTGCTTTATCTGATTATGACAAGTTAAGGATTTATGTGGCAGAAGCGGCTTTTCGGGGACCTGACGGTATAAAGTTTGCATCCAAGTTCAAAAAACTCGCAGATGCTTTGGAAGAAAAAAGAGATGTTTCTGCAATTGTAGATGAGTTGAAAAAAGAAACGGAAAAGTATTTTAAAGATTTTGACTTGTCTGTTGAGACAGAGCTTTTCGGTAATTTGCTGCAATTATTTTATGATGATATTGACAAAGAGTATTGGCCCACGATTTTTCAATACATTGAGAGAAAATATGACGGAGATGTAAAATATTTTGCGGAAGATTTGTATAAAACGACCATTTTCAGGAGCAAAGAAGCTACATTGAAGTTTTTAAATAAGCCTTCGTATTCAAAGTTAAAATCCGATCCGCTTTATAAGACAATGATTTCAATGCGAGGATGCTTGAATAAATTTAAGCTGATAAACCAAGATGAGATTGATAAATTAAAAGATTTGAAAAGATTGTACGTGAAGGGTATCTTGGAAATGGAAAAAGGGAAATTATTGTATCCCGATGCAAATTTAACAATGAGATTAACTTACGGAACAGTTCAAGACTATAGTCCTGCCGATGCTGTAGAATATAATTATTATACAACTTTAAAGGGTGTTATAGAAAAGAGTTTTGATGATAATCCCGATTATGAGGTGCCTGATAAATTGGTTGATTTGTACAACAAAAAAGATTTCGGACCTTATGCCGAAAATGGTGAAATAAGAACTTGTTTCTTAACCAATAATGATATAACCGGTGGTAATTCCGGCAGCCCGGTGATAAATGCATACGGTGAACTGGTAGGTTTGGCATTTGACGGGAATTGGGAAGCAATGAGCGGCGATTTGGTGTTTGAACCCAAATTGCAACGTACAATTGTGGTTGATATCAGGTATGTACTGTTTATTATAGATAAGTTTGCAGGAGCAAAAAATTTAATTAATGAACTTAAAATCATAAAGTGAAATTAAGAATATTGGGGATAGATCCCGGAACTACCATAATGGGGTACGGAATACTGGATGTCGAGAATAATAAAGCTGTACTTATATCTTTAGGGTACATAGACTTAACCAAAATAAAAACCCATTACGAAAAATTAAAACATATTCACGAGCGAGTAACAGGAATTATCGAGTCCTTTCATCCTGACGAACTGGCTATAGAATCTCCTTTTTACGGGGAAAATGTACAGTCGATGTTGAAATTAGGCAGGGCGCAAGGTTCAGCTATAGTTGCCGCTGTGTTGCGGGGACTACCGGTTTTCGAGTATTCTCCAAAAAAAATTAAACTTGCTATCACGGGAAATGGGAATGCATCTAAAATACAGGTTGCAAGAATGTTGCAAAGTGTTTTAAAAATTGAAACATTGCCGTCTAAAATGGATGCTACTGATGGTTTGGCTGCTGCATACTGCCATTTTGCCAATAAAAAACTATTGTCACCTAATAAAAAAAACTCAAACTCTTGGGAAGATTTTATAAAAAACAACAATGACAGGGTTTTATAGGTAATTTTCTTTATCAAACTTTTGCTTTTCTTTGTCAAAAAATAATTACCTTTACACAGTTTTTTCGTAACATGTAAATAATTTTAAAGTAAAGGAATGCGCATATTAGTTGCAATAATTATAGTTATAATTACTTATAGTGAAGCTTTTTCTCAATGGGGCAGGTATGGCCGATGGAGGAGAATGAGGTATGAAGTTATATATTCAGTGGGAGGGACAAATTTTCTCGGAGAATTAGGTGGTGCCAATCAAGAAGGAACAAATTTTTTGCGTGATTTGGAGATAAACCAAACACGTCCGTTGATAAGCATAGGGATGCGTTATAAATTGTTGCAAGATGTTGCGGTAAGAACATCTTTAAGTTTTGGTTATTTGCACGGTGATGATCAAACCACGACAGAGGTTTACAGAAGATATAGGAATTTAAAGTTTCGCTCACCATTATTTGAATGGGCTTTACAGTTAGAATACTCTGTTTTAAGAGAAAGAATAGGGCATAGATACAACCTTAGGCGTGTTAGAGGAGTCAAAGGATATAGGATAAATACTTATTTTTTTGCTGGAATTGCAATGTTTTGGTTTAATCCGCAAGGTGAGTATAACGGGAAGTGGTATAATTTGCAGCCATTGTGTACTGAGGGTGAAGGAATTATTCCAACAAGAGAAAAATATCACAGGTTGCAAATTTCAATACCTTTCGGTATTGGGTTTAAGTATGGAATAAATAGAAAGTGGAGTGTCGGTTTGGAGTTCGGTCCTAGAAAAACTTTTACGGATTACATTGATGATGTTAGTAAAACTTATGTTGATCCTGAACTAATTAGAGAAAATTGTGGAGATATTGCAGCAGATCTTGCAGATCCTTCATCTAAGGAACATCCAAATTGGACTGCTGCAGGACAACAAAGAGGAGATGCAAAAGATAAAGATACATATATGTTTATTTCACTTAATTTAACATATAAACTAAAACAAACCCGTAAGGGTATGCCAAAATTCAGATAGTTATGAAAAAAATATTATACATACTAACAATTTTTTCCTTATTTAGCGTTTTAACCTTAGATTCTTTCGGACAGTTGTGGAAAAGAAC
>JALWKH010000112.1 GCA_026996635.1 Bacteroidales bacterium
ATTTTTCACATCAGATGTAGCAATTGACCTTGGAACTGCAAACACAATCATTATTCAGGACGATAAGATTGTGCTCGACGAACCTTCTATTATTGCAATTGACAAGACTACAAACCAGCCGGTGGCAATAGGCCGCAAGGCACAACAAATGTACGGCAAAACGCATAAAAACATAGAAACCATCCGTCCGTTGCGTGACGGTGTGATAGCCGACTTTAATGCGGCGGAACTTATGTTGCGCGGAATGCTTAGAATGATAAACAACAGGCGCGGGTGGTTTAGTCCGTCGTTGAGAATGGTTGTTTGCATACCTTCGGGCAGTACAGAAGTGGAAATCAGGGCTGTGCGTGACTCTTCGGAGCAGGCAGGTGCAAGGGAAGTGTATATGATTTATGAGCCGATGGCAGCAGCAATAGGTATAGGTCTGGATGTAGAAGCACCCGAAGGTAATATGATTGTGGATATAGGTGGTGGAACTACGGAAATTGCCGTTATATCGCTAGGTGGTATTGTTTGTAACAAATCAGTGAGGATTGCAGGCGATGAATTCAACGGCGATATTTTGGAATATATGCGTTACACCCACAACATTAAAATCGGTGAAAAGACTGCAGAAGAAATTAAAATAAATGTAGGCAGCGCGTTGGTTGAGCTGGACGAACCGCCTGAAGATTATGTGGTTAAGGGTCCGCACCAAACAACTGCTTATCCGCTTGAAATACCTGTGAACTACAAAGAAATAGCACGTGCACTAGACAAGTCAATTAAAAAACTTGAAACGGCTATTTTGCAGGTTTTGGAAGAAACTCCGCCCGAACTTTATTCCGATATTTACCGCAACGGTATTTATCTCACGGGTGGTGGTGCGTTGCTTAGAGGATTGGCAAAAAGGCTCACCGACAGGTTTGAAATACCTTTTAAGGTAAGCGAAGACCCGCTTCACGCAGTAGCAAAGGGAACAGGTATTGCATTGAAGAACATTTACAATTTTAAATTTTTAATGAAGTAGATTATGCCAACAGAATTGAGTGAACTTGGTGAATTTGAGTTAATTAAGGAATTGACCGGAGATGTTGAGATAATAAATGCTTCCACGATAAAAGGTATTGGCGATGATGCTGCCGTAATATCAGCCGGTAATGATGCAATGGTTGTTACCAATGACTTGCTGGTGGAAGGCATTCATTTCGATTTGATGTACACGCCGCTTAAGCATTTGGGATACAAGTCTGTAGTGGTCAATCTTTCCGATGTTTATGCAATGAATGCCATACCGGAGCAAATAACAGTTGGAATTGCACTTTCGTCTAAATTTTCCGTAGAGGCTGTTAATCAATTGTATGACGGAATAAAGCTGGCTTGTAAGATGTATGGGGTAGATTTGGTTGGTGGTGATACAACATCGTCACTTACAGGCTTGATGATAAGTGTGACAGCAATAGGCAGGGCTCCTTTTGATAAAATTACTTACCGTAACGGGGCAAAGGAAAACAACCTGATTTGTGTGTCGGGTGATTTGGGAGGAGCATATCTCGGAGTGCAAATTTTGGAGAGGGAAAAAAGGATTTTTAAAGAAAACCCGGGAGCACAACCGAAATTGGATGATTATACTTATGTGGTTGGTCGCCAGTTGAAACCCGAAGCAAGAAAAGATGTTGTAGACAAATTGAAAGAATTGGACCTACAACCCACTGCAATGATTGATATTTCCGACGGATTGTCGTCAGAGCTTTTGCATATTTGCACACAGTCAAAAGTAGGGTGCAGGGTTTATGAAGACAAAATACCGGTAAATAAAGAGACAGAAAAGGTTGCAAGTGAATTGAACATTCATCCGCTAACGGCGGCTTTGAACGGCGGTGAAGATTACGAGCTGCTTTTCACGATAAATATGAATGATTACGATAAAATCAAAGATGTGGAAGGAATCACGGTAATAGGTCACATTACCAACGAAAGCGAGGGCTACAACTTGATAAATAACCAAGGTATGCCGATTAAATTAAAATCAATGGGGTGGAAAAATTTTAATGAATAGCAACAATTTTTGATTTTGTGTTGTCGTAATCTTAATGTAATAATTTGCTAATTTGTCAATGTGGTAATTATTACTATACTTTTTCAAGTTAAGTAGAATAAATAAAGAAATGTTATGAAAAAAATAATTTTTGTTGTTTTATCTTTGTTTGGATTTGCTGCTTTTTCGCAGGATATGGTTCACACGGGTTCGTTCTTTCAAGGTGGTGTAAATGACGGTGTTAAGTTGGTAGAGTATTATGTGAGACCTGTTAACAAGGCAATTATTTCGGGAATTAACAACACGGAGTACAACAATATTAAGTTGTATGGTGACGATAAAAAAAGGTTTTCGGTATCTTTACGTTTTTCCACGATAATTATCCCCGAAGCCGACCGTCAATTTAGAGTTGATACAATGGAATTTGAAAAAATAAAGGTGGATAGCGGAATGTATGCTCAAACCGTATTTGGAGATACTATCGGCAGCGTTGTTTTTGTGTCTAAAGACAGCACCTTGGATACAACTGGAACTTTCCCTACTTGGACAATTACTTGGAAGCCGTTATTCCGCTTTAATTCGCCGCCGGGAAGCGGTCATCATATTATGCCTATACCGTATTTACAGGCAGGTTATAATTTCGGTTTCGGATATTTATCTGTGAATCTTGTACCTGCGACACCTATGTTGGGTTCCGATATGAACCTGTTGCTTTTCGGGTTGGCTTGGCAGCAAAACCTGTTACCGTTCCTGAAAGATAAGCCGTACTCTTTGAGTGCCATTGCAGGTTTTAATTCCATTAGGGCATCTGCTCATCTGCATATTGAACCTGATGCAAGTTTGGTAAACTTTGATAAAAATGATTATGACGACCAATACATTAAGCTGAATTATCTGAATATGTTTGCAAGTCTTTATGCTACATACCATTTGTCTGAGAAATTGTCATTTTACGCAGGTGCAGGATATACTTGGGGGCGTTCGTTGATAAATGTTCTCGGTACATATCCTGTTTATACAAAAGATCCTTCGGGCACAATGTCGCTTACCGTTGACAATGTAAAAGACCCGATGAAGGATTCCGAAGTTACATACAACAGGACAAAGTTTGTAGTGGGAACAAATGTAAATCTCGGAACTTGGTATATTCAAGCAAATTACACCATTGCTGATTATGCTGGAATAGGTTTTGTTCTGGGTAAAAGATTTTAAGTTATGGTAAAGCAAGTTGAATTTACATTGCCTGCTTTTGACAGGGGAATGCATTTGATAACAAATATTGTTAAAGATGCCGTAAAAGATATTTTGCCGGAAGCAGGTTTACTGCATTTGTTCGTCAAGCATACTTCTGCAGCTCTTACTTTGAATGAAAACGCCGACCCTTCGGTCAGGTACGATATGGAAAACTTTATGAGCAATTTGGTGCCTGACGGTTGGGGCGGATTTACACATACCGACGAAGGACCGGACGATATGCCTTCTCATATCAAGTCGTCAATGTTCGGGAGTTCCGTTACCATTCCTGTTACTGCGGGTAGGTTGAATCTCGGAATTTGGCAGGGGATTTATTTGTATGAGTTCAGGAATTACCGCAAGAGACGGACAATTGTTGCCACTGTCATTTATTGATTTTCTTTTTTAAGTCTTTCCGACTAAAATTTTCCTTACTTTTGTGTAAAATTTAAACATAATTTTTTATGTCAAACACAAGCAATATTGAGATAGCCAAGAGCTTAGGGCTTCTTGAAGAAGAATACCATAAAATAGTTGAAATTCTGGGCAGGGAACCTAATTATACCGAACTCAGCATTTTTTCGGTAATGTGGTCCGAGCACGCTTCATATAAAAATTCAATCAAGTGGCTTAAGAAACTTCCCCGCAAGGGTAAACATTTACTTGCCGAGGCTGGCGAAGAAAATGCCGGTTTAGTTGATTTGGGAGATAATTTGGCTTGTGCTTTCAAGATAGAATCACACAACCATCCGTCAGCCATAGAGCCGTATCAAGGAGCGGCAACAGGTGTCGGCGGTATCAACAGGGATATTTTTACAATGGGAGCCAGACCTGTGGCACAACTTAACTCACTGCGTTTCGGTGACTTGAAACTCAAAAAGACACAGTGGTTGCTCAAAGGTGTGGTGAAAGGAATCGGAGATTACGGAAATGCTTTCGGAGTACCTGTAGTCGGTGGTGAAGTGTATTTTGACCCGACATACAATGAAAACCCGCTTGTAAATGCAATGAGTATCGGTATTGTCGAGAAGGACAAAGTAATACGTGCTATTGCAGAAGGTGTAGGTAATCCTGTATTTATTGTAGGTTCTCGTACAGGTAAGGACGGTATACACGGTGCAACTTTTGCGTCTGCCAATTTGGACGAAAACTCAATGGAAGACTTACCTGCCGTTCAAGTCGGCGATCCTTTCCAAGAAAAATTGTTGCTTGAAGCTACAATGGAACTTGCCGAAACCGATGCCGTGGTAGGTATGCAAGATATGGGTGCGGCAGGTATTATTTGCAGCACCAGCGAAATGTCTGAAAAAGGCGGTTACGGAATGGAAATCCATTTGGATAAAGTGCCGCTGCGCCAACAAGATATGAAACCGTTTGAAATATTGCTTTCTGAGTCGCAAGAAAGAATGCTTTTGGTTGCCAAGAAAGGCAAAGAAGATGTTGTAAAGAAGATTTTTGACAAGTGGGATTTGCAATGTACTCAAATCGGTGAAGTGATTGAAGGAGATATTTTGAAGTTCTATATGCACGGTGAATTGGTTGCCGAAGTACCGGCTTCCGCTTTGGTTTTGGGAGGAGGTGCACCGCAATATGACAGGGAATACAGGGAGCCCGGATATCTGAAAGAAATCGAAAAATTTGATATAAATTCTGTGCCTGAACCAGAAAATTACCTTGAAGTTGCCAAAAAACTGCTTGCATCTCCAACCATTGCTTCCAAAAAGTTTGTTTATGAGCAATACGACACTATGGTAGGTACAATAAATATGGCTACCAATTCGCCTGCCGATGCCGGTATTATTAACTTGAAAGGCACACGCAAGGCTCTTGCTTCAACTGTTGATTGTAACTCGAATTATGTGTTTGCCGATCCTGAAAAAGGAACCCAAATAGCAGTAGCCGAGGCAGCAAGAAATATTGTTTGTTCTGGGGCAAAACCGATAGCCATTTCCAACTGTTTGAATTTCGGTGACCCGTATAATCCAGAGGTGTATTGGCAATTTGTAGGTGCAATTAAGGGAATGAAAGCCGCCTGCGAAAAGTTTGAAACACCTGTAACCGGTGGAAATGTAAGTTTCTACAATCAAACCGAGAAAGAAGGCAAAGCAACTCCTATTAAGCCTACTCCGGTTATTGGTATGTTGGGCATAATGGAAGACAAAAAATATCAAATGTCCATTGATTTTAAAAACAAAGGCGACCTTATTTATTTGATAGGTAAGCAAGTGGAAGATATTAACCAATCTGAATATTTGAGGAACATTGTGGGTATTGAATATTCTCCTGCACCGTATTTTGATTTGGATGAGGAATATAAAATGCAAAATGCTCTATACGAGTTGATTAAGGATAGATTGGTGCAATCTGCCCACGATGTGTCAGAAGGCGGTATTTGGATAACTTTGGTGGAAGCCGGATTCAAAAATACATTGGGATTTGATATAACCACTTCGGGTGAGATGAGGAAAGATGCCTTTTTGTTTGGCGAAGCTCAAGGCAGGGTAGTGGTTTCTGTTAGTGAAAAGAACAATGAAGCGTTTGTAGGCAAATTAAAAGAAAAAAATGTACCGTTTATGCTTTTGGGACACGTTACCAAAGGTGATGTAAGGATTGATGATATTTCTTTCGGCCACATAAAAGATTTGAAAGAAATTTACGATAATGCTATAGAAAGTTATTTGGAATAATTTTTAGTGTAACTTTTTATCTGTCAGCCCTTAATCTATAATGAGATTAGGGGCTTTTTTGTTTGAAAAGTTTTATTTTTTTGTTTATTAATTTTTATAAATGAGTTTACTTAAAGTTTTTTATCTTTGAGCAAAATTTTACAACTGCAAACTTTAAATGAAATCTGATTTTAATCCACGGGAAAACTTCCGGCAAACAATGGAAGAAGCCGGATATGTCCCGTTAAGCAAGGCAACCCAAGAAGATTACGATAGGATTGGGTTTATGTCCGGATTGGAAGTTCACCAACAACTCTTAACCAAAGAAAAGCTTTTCTGTCACTGCCCATCGGGAATTTACAATGATGACGATGATTTTGATGCCGAGATTATCAGG
>JALWKH010000113.1 GCA_026996635.1 Bacteroidales bacterium
TTAATTTCTCGTAAAGATTAGGTGAAAGCGGTATGTGTCTATTCCATTCGGCAACATAATTTATGAAGGGCATTAATATGATGATTAAAAGAAATAATGCAAAAACCGTTGTCAGTTTAACATTTTTCTTGTCAAAAAAGTCTGAAAAATGTTCGCCTGAAAAAAAAGGGAAGGTAACTGCAGGCAAGAAAAATAATGTGAGTGACTGTAGAATTTGCATAAGTTTGAAATAGTTCGGGTATTTGTGTGCAAAACTTATGGTGTTGTATGCATCTTGAACAGAACCTGTTTTGATGAAAATCATAAACAAAAGCAGACCTTGTGCAAGTATGTATGCAATAGTGATAAGGAACACAAGCCGTGAAAGTGCCGATATGTTGTTTTTCGGTTTGGCAAAAATCATTATTCTTCGAATTTATAGCCTATGCCTTTGTATGTTTTAATGGTTGATTCGCCTATTTTCTGGCGTATTTTTCTTATGTAAACATCTATTGTTCTGCCGGAAACAATTACATCTTCTTTGCCCCAAACATTTGCAAATATGGTTTCTCGAGACAGTATTTTACCCTTGTTTTTAAGAAGAAGGAGTAAAATTTCCATTTCTTTTTTAGGCAGTTGGATTTTTGATTTGTCAGGTAGAATTATGGAATAATTTTGGGTGTCGAGAGTAAAATTTTTTGTATGAATGAGGTTGTCGTCAGATATTTTTAACCTTGTTTTTATCCTTGCAATAAGGATTTTTAGTTTTATGGGTTTATTTACAAAGTCGTCACAACCTACGGAGAATGCGTCCAATTGAACATTGTCTTGTCTGAGTGCCGTAAGGGCAATTATTATAGTGTTGGAAGTGGCAGGATTATTTTTTATTTGCTTGCAAACATCAATGCCGTAAACATTGGGTAGCATTATATCAAGCAGAATAAGGTCGGGCTTTATTTTTGCTGCCGTCTCGATTGCTTCTTTGCCGTCTGCGGCAGTATAAGTTTCAAAACCTTCTTTTTTCAGGTTATATTCCAAGAATGTGCGAATGTCTTCCTCGTCGTCAACTATGAGGATTTTCTTTTTTATCATTCCACTTCGGTTTGAACAAGTATTTCCAGTGATCCTGTTTCTTCTACTTCACTGTTGTTTAACAGTTGTGCAGATGCCGAAGATCCGCTTTCGGATGTAAAATTCCACATTAAAGTTACAGGTGATAATTCTACTGGAGGTCCATATTTTTTGGTGAGAAGTTTTCTTATTTTGGTTTGTAAAGTGTCTATTGCAGCTAATGATTTTGCAGAGTTACCGTCAATTTTCACTTTAATATCAGCAGAATAAAGACCGGTGTTGTCAAAACTGTATTCTACTGTTATGTGTGCTTGTTTTGATGGTACATCTATGAAATATGCCAAATATCCGTCTGCAACAGAGTCGGGTTTTTCTCCTTCGATTTTTTTGACTTGTTCGGGAGACGAGTTTAGGTTTACGCCTCTGATGTCTCCTTTGTTGGTTTTCATTACTGTTGTGAACAATGTTTTTTCTTGGTTATTGCTGCAAGAAACTGTTAATAAAGCAACTATTGCCAATGAGAATAAAAACTTTATTTTTTTCATACTTATTAGAATTTTAAATCTAAATATAACCTAACGCCAAATTTGCTTACATCGGGATAATTACGTTGTGTAAGCCTCCATGCAAAGTTAATGCTTATAAATTTAAAAATATTTTCAATGCCTATTCCAACTTCAGAATAATATTTTTTATTGTACAAAGGGAATAGTGATTTGTCTGTTTTAGCTAAGAAATGAGAATATGAAGGCCATTTCATTATTTCAATATTTTCCGGAGAAATTTTACCGTATAATAACTTTCCCCAAGCCATAGTTCTGAGTCTGAGTTTTTTTATAAGAGGTATTTTGTTTAAAAAGAACCCGTCGAAATAATGGAAATATGAAAAACTTATGTATTCATCGCTTATGAATTCATAATAATTCATCATATTAAATGCACTCTTGTCAAGGTAATATGTTTCATTACCTTCATGTATTTTTAGTAAAGGAAAAGGCAATGTGCCGAAAATTTTACCATAGTCTATGTACAACCTTCCGTATCCTACGGGATAAAATCCTATTTTATATTTAGCTTTTACTTGTAACTCGTCATAAGAAAAGTCACTAAGTAAAAAATCTTTTATGCCCCTGGTATAATAAACATCAAAAGTAGGGTATTTTGAACCTAAGCTTATTCTATTGTAATCTCCAAAGACAAATTTTTCTTTAAGTGCCAAGTGCATGTTTATGGTTAGATCTGTAGTTTGAATGTATTGATAATAGTTGTATTCGTTACCTTCTTTAATATAGAAAGTAATACCCGGAACGGGATACATTTTGCGGTTATTTAAGAAAAAAGTTGTAGAAATTCCCGGAACCCACTCGTGTGTGTATGCACCCTCGTATTCTTCGACTGTGGAAAGTTTATCAATAGGATGTCTGGCAAGGGCATAACTGAGAATGTTGTTTCCTATTATTGTTGCAAATCTACCGGTTCCTAACTGCTCTAAATCATTTTTGTATTTGAAAGATAATGTTCTCCACGGAATTTTATTGAAGTAATAGGTAAGTGTTATTCCTCCTTTGATTTTGTCGTCTCTTGTCCCATAAGCTATGTATGGAGAGATTCTGAGTTTTTTTGAAAAGTTAATGTTTGTTTTGCCACCAAGTCTTACTCTAATACCTTCTATGGGATTAAAGCTAGCCAGTTTGAAATACGGTCCCCATTCAAAAAATCCTGTGGTATAATATCCCGCAATAATTGTATTTATTATATCATAATAAGTTCTGAAAATCGGTAACCTCTTAAGAGTATCAACCATTTGATAAATTTGTTGTTCTTTTTGCGAAAGCTGTTCCGGTCTTATTGTGTCCCAGTATTCATCCGGTTTGGCGGAAGCATCTTTTTCGACCATAACGTCAGTCATCGCATTATAGAAATCAAGCGGGTGGGGTTGGTTAATTTTTATATTTGTGTAAATGGTGGTTTTTTTGCCGAAAAATCCCATCGCAGATTTCGGATCTTCTACTATGTTAAAATCTACCACGATATATTCTCGGCTCAGCATCATATGGTTTCCTACACGCTTAAATTTTTGTTGGATTTTCAAGTTATTTACAAAGTTAAGATTTACAGATTTAGCTACTTGCAAGTTTATTTCGGTGAGGGCAAATGTTTTGTCCTGTATCCAAAAGTCTCCGTTAAATACATAATCTTCTTTAAGAACAGGTTTAAATCCAATGTGAAAATAGGTTGTATCATTCTTTTTTATACTGTCAAGAATAAAATATTTGTAATAAAGCTTACCAACAAACGAAATAGGGCTGATAAAGCCTTTGTCCAAGAGTTTAATATATCTGTCCCAAACATTGATGTCGGCATACATTGTGCCGAGAAACTGGTTGACACTTTCGTTTGTAATTCCGGAAATTTTTGAAGCTTTAATTATTTCAAGTTTTTTAGGTGGTGATTTCAAATAATAAAATTTGGAATATGTTTCTACAAGCATAAACGGCAAATAAACCGAACCATTAACCGTTGAGGTATCAACATAATCGAAAATGAACTTGAACGGCTTTAAAACTTTCTTATTGCGGAATTTGTCTGTGATGTTATTTATGTCAAACTCCACTTTGCTGTAAACATCATATTCATATGCGTCCAGGTATTTTTTGTCGTTTTCATAGCGGTGAGCCCTCATGCTGTCAACAAGCGTAGATGCTATTGTTTTTCTTTTCTTTTTGGTTTTGACAACAACTTCTTGAAGTGCTAAAACCTTGGGTTGTAATTCAAAATTTATTGTTTGAAACCTGCCGTTTATAATTTTCTTGGATTGTGTAATATAACCTACCACCATACATTGAATGCTGTCGGCTTTTACCGTAGTTTCGAGGCTGTATTTACCGTCCATATTGGTAATGGTACCGACTGTGGTGTTTTTTAAAACAATATTTGCAAAAGGAATGGGTTCTCCGGTTTTGGCATCTGTAACTTTGCCGAAAATCTTTGTTTTATTTTGAGAAAATCCGTTAAACACAGATAAAGCAAGAAGTATGTAAACCAGAAGTCTATGCATTGGAATTAATGGAACTTTTTAAATTGCGGGTTTGGTTTCCTTTTTCCGTTTTTGTCCCAAGACATTTGGCGTATGTTTTTGTCTTCGTAGAAGTAAATTTCCATTCTTTTGTTGCCGTTTGGCCAATAATATACTGTTTTGCCGTTTTTTTTACCTTTTTTATATATGGAAGTTCTTTTGAGTTTTCCCGTAGGATAATACCATTTCCATTCGCCTTCTCTGAGCCCTTCCACAACTTTGCCTTCAATGGCAACTTGACCGTTATCGTAAAGTTTTTGAACATTGCCTGTAAACGGTTTTCCGTTCAAAAGCAATGTTTTCCAATCTTTTTCAAGTTTATCGTAATCAACGGTTTGTTGAGAAAATGATGCTGCCGAAATGATTAACAACAAAATGAAAACGGAAATATATTTTTTCATTTTAATGTATTTTTATAATTGCAAAAATAAGAAATTTCTGTGAATCGGTTTAATTGCTACCTTCCACCACAATAACATATTCCCCTTTTATTGAGGGAAGTGATTCAAAATGTTTCTTAACCTCTTGAATAGTGCCTCTTATGGTCTCTTCGTGGATTTTTGTAAGTTCTTTAGACACTGAGATTTTTCTGTCGCTTCCGAAATGTGTTTCGAAATCGGCAAGTGTTTTCAACAGTTTATGCGGAGATTCGTAAAAAATCATTGTGCGTTCTTCGGTTTGCAGTTTTTCCAATTTTTTTGTTCTGCCTTTTTTTACAGGCAAAAATCCTTCGAAAACAAAATTATGTGACGGAAGCCCCGAATTGACAAGAGCAGGTACAAAAGCCGTGGCACCGGGTAGAGTTTCCACTTCTATGTCTTCTTCTATGCAGGATTTTACCAGCAAATATGCAGGGTCGGAAATACCGGGAGTGCCTGCGTCGGAGATTAAGGCAACCTTGGCGTTTTCTTTTAGAATGGAAATGATTTTATCCACTTGCTTATGCTCGTTAAATTTGTGAAATTGTATCTTGCGTGCAGGATTAATGCCGTAATGATTGAAAAGCTTGGCAGAAACGCGTGTGTCTTCAACAAGAATTATTTCCGCTTCTTTCAGATATTCCAAGGCACGGATTGTAATATCCGCCAAATTGCCTATTGGGGTTGGAATTATATAAAGTTTACCGTTTTCCATTTTTGTTTGTTTTTTTGTGATAATCTCATTCATTCCCCACGTCATTATCCTGCAAATATCATATTTTTTGTTCAACTTCTTACAAAGAAGCGGTTTTGTGTTTATTTTTTAACTTTGCAAGTCCAATTGGTGCAGATGAAGAAAAAGGAAAAAGGTTTTTTGATTGTCCATCCTGCTTTTATCGGAGATGTGATTTTGGCAACTTCCGTTGTTGAGAGTTTGCGTGCAAAGTTCCCTGATGAACCTATAGATTTTTTTGTGAGGAAAGGTAACGAGGGGATTTTGGCAAATAATCCGCATATCCGCAACTTGTATGTGTGGGACAAAAAGCATAATAAATTTGCCAACTTGCTGAAACTCACCGGGCAGATAAGGAAAAACAGATATATTGCCGTAATAAACTTGCACAGGTTTTTTAATTCGGGGCTGCTTACCGCACTTGCACGGGCAAAATACAAAGCCGGCTTTTCGCAGAATCCTTTTGCTTTTGTTTATTCGCACAAGGTGAAGTTTGAATTTAAGCCCGGACTGCACGAGACGGAACGTTATCACAAGGTGGTTTCCTTTTTGGATGTACCGCTGAAGCGACCGAAAATGTATCCTTCGGATGATGATTTTGCAAAGGTTCAGAAGTACAAGTCCGGTAAATATGTTTGCATAGCACCCGCTTCGGTTTGGTTTACAAAGCAATTGCCGGCCGAAAAGTGGATAGAGTTGATAGATAACTATTTACCGCAAGATTTTACGGTTTATTTATTGGGGGCGGGGCAAGATAAGGAGTTATGCGGTTCCATAAAAGAGAAATGTAAAACGGAAGGCAGGATTGAGGTTTTGGCAGGAGAACTCAGCTTGCAGGAATCGGCGGCATTGATGAAAGATGCTGAGATGAATTACACCAACGATTCCGCACCATTGCATATTTGCAGTGCTGTGAATGCACCTGTTACTGCGGTTTTTTGTTCCACAGTGCCGGACTTCGGCTTTACACCGCTGTCGGATAACAGCAGGATAGTGGAAACTACCGAAAAACTTTCTTGCCGCCCGTGTGGTAT
>JALWKH010000114.1 GCA_026996635.1 Bacteroidales bacterium
ACATAAAGAAAAAAAGTTGTCGCTACCCAGTAAACACCTATTGCAAACTTTTCAAAATATTCTTATCTATCTACTCCTGAAAGTGCCTATTTAATTCATTTTGTTCAGAATGAAAAGTGTGAATTTTTTGCAAAGTATAATTTCTCGAAACTACCGTATACTTTTATAAGGGTTATGGTGTTGTTCATACCAACTGATAAGAATTATATTGAAGAACAAAAATTATTTCACAATACTAGAAGAGGTTTTACTGTGGTAGAGTGGGGCGGAATAGAGTTGTAAGTAGAATTTTACGAAAATTTATTTTACCTCCATTTCCAGCATTAGGCGGTCTTCTATGTATGCTTTCAGGAGATCGCCTCTTTTTAGCTTGCCTACGCCTTTTGGTGTGCCGGTGTAGATGTAATCACCTGTTCGCAATGTTACATATTTTGATACATAGGATATTATTTCGTCAAAGTCAAAAAGCATATCTTTTGTATTGCCGAGTTGGGCGGTTTTACCGTTTATTTCCAGTGAGAAGTTTATGCCTTCTGTGATATTCAGTTCTTGTTTCGGGATAAATTCCATACTTATGGGTGTCGAAAAGTCAAATGCTTTTGCTTTTTCCCAAGGCAAGCCTTTTTCTTTGAGTTTCTGTTGCAATTGTCTGGCTGTAAGGTCAAGCCCGATTCCGATTTCATCGTAATATCCGCTTGCAAATTGCTTCGGGATAGCCTTGCCGGCTTTGTTTATTTTAAGCACAAGTTCCACTTCGTAGTGAATCTCGCCGAGAAAATCTTCGGGCGGCAGGTAAAACGGTGAATTGTTTCTCAAAAGTGCCGTGTCGGGTTTTATGAAAAATACAGGTTCGTCGGGTACTTGATTGTTCAGTTCTTTGGCGTGGTCTGCGTAATTTCTGCCTATGCAAATTATTTTCATAATTTTATGAATTTTGAATATCGATTAACGAATGTTGAATTCAGAATTTTTCAATTCATAAATCTAAAATCGGTGTTCTTTATTGGTTATTCTATCTCCCCAATTTATTCAGTATCACTTTTGTGTAAATGTCTGTCATTGACAAACCTTTTACCTTGGCTTGTTGCGGGAAAATGCTTTCGGCACTCATTCCCGGAACGGTGTTTATTTCAAGGTAATAGAGTTCCTCGTTGCTCACAATAAAATCAACCCTGACTATGCCGTAGCACATAAAGAGCTTATAAATCCGCTTGCTTTCTTCTTGAATGGCAGTTAAGATATTTTGCGGCAACCGTGCCGGTGTTATTTCTTTGGACTTGCCCAGATATTTGGCTTCGTAATCGAAAAACTCCGTTTCGGGAACAATCTCTGTGGGCGGCATCGCAATGATTTCTTGCCCGTCAGAAAAAACGCCGCAACTTACTTCCGTTCCTTTTATGTATTCTTCGGCAAGCACTTTAGTTGGGTCTTCCTTAAAGGCGTTGTCAATAGCCTGTTGCAATTCGTTTTCGTTTTTTACCAGCGACACGCCGAAACTTGAACCCGATGCATTAGGTTTAATAACTACAGGAAAGCCCAAAGTAGATGAGATTTGCTTGATTGTGTTTTGGCTGTATGTTGCAGGTGTTATCAAAATGGATTTTGCGGTTTTTACGCCGAATTGCTCCAAATACAACTTGGACAGGTTTTTGTCAAATGTCTGGTGCGAAACTCTTGCCGACGAAGTGGAATAAGGAACGCCAATCAGGTCGAAATATCCTTGCAGTATGCCGTTTTCGCCGGGGTGTCCGTGAATCATTATTACGGCAAAATCAAATTTTATTGTTTCGCTGCCGGTGCTTACGGAAAAATCGTCTTTGTTCACCGGTAATTTTTTGCCGTTGAGGTCGCAATACCATTCGTTGCGGTAAATGTGCACCAAATAGACATTGAATTTATTCTTGTCTATCCAACCTGCCACTTGTGTGCCGCTTTTTACGGATATTTCTTTCTCCGACGAGAATCCGCCTACTACTACGGCTATGTTGTATTTGTCTTGTTTTATATCCATTTCACAATGTTTAATTCGTGTTTGTATGGCAACAACGGATGCTGCGGATAAACCCTGATGGCATAATCGTAAACACCCGCTCTTGATGCTGGTATGCTGCAATAATATGTTGCCGTATTGTCTGCTTTATTGAAATGCTTCAATTCCAATTCGTATTTGTGAATGATGTCCGTAACTTCTTCTTTTTCCTTGTGTCCGAAAATTACTTCCGCACCTATTTCTTCGGGCTTTAATCCACGTAGTTTGAGAGTTATTTCTACGGAGAATTTTTCGCCGAGTTGAAGTGGTTTTTGATTTGTATCGGTAATTTTTACATTTGTTATTTCAATGTTTTGCCAATTTATTATTGTACGGCTTTTCCATTTTGTTATTTCATACAGCTTTTTGTAATTGTTTTCTTTCAGCAGTGAGCTTCTGTCGTAAAGTTTGTTGTAAAATTTGTCATAATAATCACTCATCATACGCTTTGTGGTAAAGTGTGGAGCGATTTCTGCAATCGTGTTTTTCATCACTTTTGTCCACTCTGCAGGCACACCTTCGCTATTGGTGTTGTAAAATTTCGGTATTATTTCATTTTCAAGCAATTGGTAAATAGTTTCCGCATCAAATTGGTCTTGCACTTCTTGGTCTTTGAATGTTTTTTCTTTTGGCAATGCCCAGCCTGCACCTTCACGGTAACCTTCATACCACCATCCGTCCAATACGCTGAGGTTCGGCACTCCGTTCATAACGGCTTTTTGTCCGCTTGTGCCCGATGCTTCCAACGGTCGGGTAGGTGTGTTCAGCCAAAGGTCAACGCCCGAAATGAGGAGTTTTGCCATTTTTATGTTGTAATCTTCCAAGAAAATAATCTTTCCGATAAATTCAGGACGGAGTGATACTTCATAAATCATTTTTATCAGGTCTTTGCCGGCTTTGTCGGCGGGGTGTGCCTTACCTGCAAAGATTATTTGTACGGGATATTTGGGGTTGTTTACCAACTTGCTGAGCCTGTCAAGGTTTTTGAACAGCAAGTGAGCCCTTTTGTATGTAGCGAACCTTCTGGCGAATCCTATGGTAAAGGCTTCGTAATTGAGTTTGGATGTTATTTCAATGATTTTGGTAGAAATAACTTCGTGCTTGCTGATGTTTTTGTGCAGATAGTTTTTTATGTAATCAATCAAATGCTTTTTGTTTTCCTTCTTTATCTCCCAAATTTCCTTGTCGGGAGTGTCGTAAATAAAGTTCCAATCGCCGTGTTTTTGTAGTATTTCGCAACTGTTGTTTACTTTGGCGTATTTGCAATAGAGCTTTCGCCATTTGTCGTCTATCCAAGTGTTAAAGTGCACTCCGTTGGTCACATAGCCTATATGAAGTTCGGAGGGGAAATAATGGTGCCAAATGTTTGCAAACATTTTTTGCGATACTTCGCCGTGAATTTTGCTTACACCGTTTACTTCCTGCGAGAGCTTCACGGCAAACACACTCATCGAAAAGTCTTCGTTGTAGTTTAGCGGGTTGCTGCGGCCGAGCATTATAAACTTATCCCAACCGATGCCCAGCCTGTCGATGTAAAAGCCGAGATATTTACGCAACAGTTCTTCTTTGAAAGTGTCGTGACCTGCGGGCACAGGTGTGTGTGTGGTGAAAAGTGAGGTTGCCCTTACGATTTCAACGGCTTCGTTGAACGAAAATTTGCCGTCGGTCATATAATTTATCAACCTTTCGAGGTTTATAAATGCTGCGTGTCCTTCGTTGAGGTGGTAAATGTCGGGGTTGAGGTCGAGTGCTTTTATCAACCTGACTCCTCCTATGCCGAGCAAAATTTCTTGTTCCAAGCGGTATTCTTTGTCTCCGCCGTACAAGTGGTGAGTGATTTTTCTGTCGTGTTCGTTGTTTTCTTCAATGTCTGTATCAAGCAGGTACAATGAAACGCTGCCAACTTGCAATTCCCAAATTTTAGCATAAACAATTCTACCGGGGAATGGTATGTCAACCAAAATCCAGTTGCCGTTTTTGTCCCTGACCGGAGTTACAGGCAGGTGGGAGAATTTTTGCGGTTCGTAAATTTCCACTTGGTAGCCGTTTGCCGAAATTTCCTGATCAAAATATCCGTAGCGGTACATCAGACTGACCGCAAATAAATTCTTGTTGTCGTCGCTTGCTTGCTTGATGTAATCGCCTGCCAATATGCCTAAACCGCCCGAATACAACTTAATTGTGTGATGCAAACCGAACTCCATACTGAAATATGCGATTTTCGGTCCTTCGGGCTTTTCCCGTTTTTCCATATATTCTTTAAAGCGGGCATAAACTGTATCCAATTTGGCTGTAAACTCTTTGTTTTTGCTTAATTCTATCAGTTCGTCATAATTCAATTCTTCCAAAAGGATAATGGGATTTTCGTTAGCTTCTTGCCATTTTTCTGGGTTAATGCTTTTGAACAGTTCCTTGGCATCTTCGTTCCAAGACCACCACACATTGTAGGCAAGTTCGTTAAGAGGCAAAAGGTTGTCGGGCAAAACGGTTTTTACCAACACTTTTTTCCATTGCGGCTTTTCTATTACATATTCTATTATTTCGTCAATATTTTCAATAATTGTTTTGTGCGAATAAAGGTCGTAACGGCTGTGAGCTTTTTCTATTGCCGTGTCAAATGCCTTGTAATAGTTTTCTATAAGTTCTTGCCAGAGGGCTTTTTGTGATAAACTGTGTGCTTTTTGGCGTAAGTCTTCAATTTTTTCCTGCGGCAGTTTAATAAACTCGCTTATGATTTTTGCAATTTCCGATTTTGCTTCATCGTCGTTAAAGTCGTTTCGTTCCACTATGTAAACGGCTTCTTTATCTTCTGTTTCAAGGTTAATTATCCACCTTGCAAAACCTGCCAACGAGCTTGTAATGGTGGGGATGTGGAAAGCAATACTTTCGAGTGGCGTGTAGCCCCAAGGTTCGTAATACGAAGGATAAACGGTAAGGTCAAAACCTGTAAGCAAATCGTAATAGTGCATATTGAAAATGCCGTCGTTCCCGTTGAGGTATGAAGGCACGAAAATTACTTTTACATTGTCTTTGGTTGAGTTTGTTAAGCCTTCTTGTTTGAAAAGGTTTATTATCGGGTCGTTTTTTTCGTCGTAAAGGTGGTGTGTCAGGTAGCAATTTTCTATCGGTTGGTCGTGCTTGTTGTAGATGTTGTTCAAAATTTCTTGTCTCGGTCCGGTATTGTTTGACGGAATGAGGAAATAAGCAACAACGGTTTTTTCGGGGTTAGCTTTCTTCAGTTCAGCCAACGACTTGATAAACAGGTCAATGCCTTTGTTTCTCACTTCATACCTGCCGCTTATGCTTATGTATAGCGTATCATCGGGCAAATCGGTGTTTAGCAAGGCTTCTGCAACGGATTTTAGGTATTTTTTTGCCGTTTTTCTTTTTTCTTCCAATTCACCGGCAGGCGGAACCAAATCTTTTTCAAAACCGTTGTATGTAATGGCGTGAGGTTTGGCATTCAGGAAGTTTTGACATTCCGTAGCCGTTATGTCGCTGACAGTGGTAAAAGCATCTGCATTTTGTGCGGCTTTGCTTTCCAACGAATGTTTAGCCATCACATTGTATTTGTGAGCCGCTTCTTCGGGATTCAATGAGAGGGCTTCGGAATAAAGAGGCAGTCCGTTTCCTGCAAGAGTGCGTCCGAGCACTGTGGCGTGAGTGGTGAAAATTGTTGCGGCTTGCGGCACTTTCTTTTTCAAGTAGAGCATACCCGATTGGGTCATCCATTCGTGAAAATGCGTAACCAAAACATCGTGTGCCGTTACATAGTAGTTGTAAAAACTTTCAATGACTTTTGCTGCCGCATACCCGAACATTACGGGTTCTACATAATCCCAACCGCCGGTAATGGAATCAACCCCGTACCATTCCCACATTTCTGCAAGTATCTGGTCTTTTTGGTCGAAAAATGTTGAAAAGTCAACAAGAATTGCAATCGGGTTGCCGGGAACATTCCAGCGGCCTATTTTAATTATCAATCCTTCTTTTTGGGCTTGAAAACGCCACGCTTTATAGAGGTTTTTGTCTTCGGTAAATTCTTCGCTAAGTCCGCCGGAGCTCCAAGTTAGCGGGCCGATAAGCATATAATTATTGCCGAGTTTGTTTTGCAAGGTAAGAGCTTTGCTGGCCAAAACAGTGTGTATTCCGCCTACTTTGTTACAAACTTCCCAACTTACTTCA
>JALWKH010000115.1 GCA_026996635.1 Bacteroidales bacterium
TTGTATCGTGCAACTCTTCCCTAATCGTGGTATCACTTGGCATAATGGCTCTTGCAAGTTTTATCTTTTTATCTCCGACATAAACTCAGATTTTATCAAAAAATTGCAAATTCTTCAAAAAAATTAACGTATAATCCACAAAAACTTAAAAAGCTTCTTCGATATGATATACTTTGGTGAAATTTCCGTTATGAACTATTGAAACGATATCAAACCTGACCGGCAAGTCTATTTTATTTTCAATCAAGTAATTATTTGCAGCTTCAATTAAAAAAGCTTGCTTTTTCTCATTAACGAACTCATAAGGTTCTCCGAAAAAACCGGTTGAACGTGTTTTCACCTCAACAAAAATAACTATTCCGTTTTTTAATGCAATAATATCAATTTCTTTATGGTCAAAAATCCAATTCCTGTCTAAAATTGTGTAACCTTTTCTTTTCAGAAAGTTTACTGCAATTTCTTCTCCTTTATTCCCCAAATCTTTGTTGTGAGACACGATAAAAATTTATTTTTTCAAAACCTTTTTTATTTCGGACCATTGCGGAATATCTGCACTACTCCACTTACCCGCCACAGTACCTTTTTGCAACAAAACTATTCCGGGATTAGAACGAACAACGGTTTTTAAGTTTATTTCATCTCCCGAATATATAGGTAAATTGATTTCCAAATCCCGCAACAATTCTTTAACATCGCCGTAATTTGACGCCGTCCAAAAAATGATATTCACTCCGTTATTTTGGGCATCGGCTACCAACTTACGCAATTTACCTGCACTTTCTTTGTCAAAACCTGCAATATCGTATGATACCACAAGAATATAATTATCTGCGGAAAGCACCATGTCCGTTATGTCATTTCCGTCTTCCGATTCAATGATAAAATCATGTACCGGCGGATGATAACCTTCTTTGATCAAAATAGGGTCAGATGCTTTAATAATTTTCCAAGAAGTATCTTTCCATATTTGCGACTCAATATATTGTTTGCTGTCAATTTCTTTTGTTTCCCCGGTTCGAGAGTTTTTCATCGTGTAATAATAAATGTATTCGTCTTGTGGTGCACCTTCAGGTATTTTCATTAGTTCTGGAATATTGTTGCCAACCTTGTATGGTCTGAAATCAAGTATCGGCAAATGTACATACGAGTACCACATAATACCGGAAATGAAAATTACAGTAGTAGAAATTCCATAAAGGGAAAATTTATTCCCTTTCAAGTGCTTTAAATTCAGAATCAAATAAATTGCCAATGCGGAAATGAAAATATTTTTGTAAAAAGTAGCCCAGTTTGAGATCTTAACGGCATCACCGAAGCAACCGCAATCGGTAACAGGATTATTTATTGCTATATACAGAGTAAGCGGAGTAAAAACAATCATAAAAAGCATTGCAATCTTTGCAAAAAACTTAGGATAAAAATTAAACACCAAAGCAACGCCTGTAACAAACTCCAAACCGGCTAGCAGTACAGCCAAAACAAATGCCGCAGGTACCATAAATTCCCAACCGAAAGCGTGAAAATAATCCTGGAATTTGTATGTGCCGCCCAACGGATCAACAGCCTTTACAAAACCGCTAAATACAAATACGGCACCCAATAACACTCTTGCGGCTACAAGCAATGCTTTTTTCATAGCTGATTTTTTTGCAATTATAAGAATTATTGAATACAAAACGATTGACCTGCATCATTATTTTGCCAAAAGTCGATTAAACTTGATTTGATTTCGTTATACTTTTATTGAATTTTTAAAATCTTAAATTATTGCGTATTGAAAAAAATATTAATTTTGCGGCGCAATTTGTTCTTAAAAAACGGCCCCATAGTTCAATGGATAGAATAGCGGTTTCCTAAACCGTAGATCCAGGTTCGATTCCTGGTGGGGCTACTCTTACTTTCCTCTTTTTATTCTTGTTTATCCAAAATAGCATTACCTTTGTCAAAAAAAACCATGAAAAAGATATTTCTTATTTTATTGCTATTTGCAGGGATTAAAGCATTTCCACAACATTATGAAGCAGATGTAAGCGAAGACACATCCGCAACAACACTAACAAAAAATAATCTCAATATTTTCTTAACACTCGGAAGTTTTATTACTAACGGCGACGAACACATAAAAGATTACCAACCTCTTTCTTTTAACTTGGGATTACAATACCTGTATAAGGTAAATAAAAATATTGGAATTTATAGCAATTTAAGTTTCAGTTCCAACAGGTTTGCTGTCATTCAAGAACCCGGCATATCATTTCCCACATCAGACCTGCACGACAAAAATATTTTCAGTTTTACCGGGATACAAGCAGCAGCCGGATTTACCTTTATGCTGACACACAAGGGTTGTGACGACGATGTAAGAACATCGCTCACTCTGTACGGATTTGGAGAATATTACTATTACAGGGAACTGGAAGTAAGCGGAAAATTAAATAATTCCAATGCTCCTTTTGCCTCAACTTACAACACAGTTTATCACAAGCTTTCATATGTTAATCCTATAAATTACGGTGTAGGCGGAGAAATAAAGATTTATTACATTTATTTGGGTGCCAGATATTTTTTGTCCGATTTCATAGACAATTCGTTTAAAAAAGACCACAACTGGCCAGATTTACCAAAACTTAAAATTTACCTTAAATACAAGTTTTAGCAAATAATCATTGTATATTTGCGGCACAAAAAATTTACGGCTATGAAGAAAATTTTATTTATTGTTTTGGCAATAGTGTTTTCATTAAACATTTCACAAAAAGCACAAGCACAAGTATTTGACAAAGGAACTACATTACTGGATGTTGGTGTCGGTGTACCGTATTATGCTCATGTCGGCATTCCGCCTGTATTCGGGAATTTTGAAATAGGTGTACACAAATACATAGGTATCGGTGCAACAGGAGGTTTTTACAGTTGGGGATACAATGAATATTGGACAAACTATCATTATTATGAAAGAACCGTAATGGGTGGGGGATTTGGTGCATTTCATTTTTCCGAACTTCTTAAACAACTTGACTTGGATATGGGTGACCTTCTAAACTCGTTAGACTTATATTATAAAATGGGATTCGGATTAGGTCTTGAAATGTATAATGACTATATATGGAACTATGACAGAAGCAGATACGAAGAAGTTACAAGAACCCGAATAGATCCGGTTTTCATGTCCGATTTCGGAGCCAGGTTCTATTTTTCAGATAATCTTGCTGTTTTTATGGAAGTGGGATATGACTTTTATTCTTGGACAAAATTCGGTATAACATTCAAACTTAGATAATTATGTTTTCAGGCATAGTTGAGGAAACTGCAAAAGTGGTAAAACTTGAAAAAGAAGGCACAAACCTTCATATTACATTAACTTGTTCTTTTGCAAACGAGTTGAACATAGATCAAAGTGTATCACATAACGGTGTATGCCTAACGGTTGTAAATGTTGACAAGGCTAATAAAACCTACACAGTTACGGCAATCGAAGAAACATTAAAAAAGTCAAACTTGGGCTTACTAAAAGTCGGAGATGAAGTAAACATAGAAAGAAGTATGAAGCCCGACAGTTTCCTCGACGGCCATCTGGTTCAGGGACATGTGGACCAAACTGCTACTTGTACAAAGGTTGAAGAAAGAGACGGCAGTTGGTATTATACATTTGAATATGACCCTTCGACAGGTAACATTACCGTAGAGAAAGGTTCCATTGCAGTAAACGGAGTAAGTCTCACGGTGGTTAATTCCCAAACAGGTTCATTTCAAGTTGCAATAATTCCTTACACTTACGAAATTACCAATTTCCACAATATAAAGGAAGGAACCGTAGTGAACCTTGAATTTGATATTCTGGGCAAATACATCCAAAAAATACTGGAACAACAAATTGAAGGGATAAAAGAACTGTTGGCAAGAAACTCTCAAAAACAATAGCAAAGGAGTCACTGTATAATGATAAGCAGAAGATTATTAAGAATCAAAGTTATTCAGACTTACTATTCGCACTTGTTGGTAAACGACAAATATGATGTAAAGGCAGCAACTAAGGAGCTAAACCGTCACATTTTTCATTTTCACCACCTTTATTTATTTTTGCTGGACCTGCTTCCGGAAATAAAAAAATATGCAGAAAAAAAATACGAAATAGAAGTTAACAAATTCATACAAAACAAAGGTTCCGAAACACCTTACCTAAAATTAGCACAAAATAAGATAATAAACAAATTTATCGAATCAAAAGCCTTTGCTACTTATAAGAAAAATTACGGTTTTTCCTGGGCTAATAACCAGGAATTGGTAAAAGATATTACCAATGCTTTCGTAAACTCCGATGTTTTCAAAAAATATTCGGAGGAAGACAATAATTTTGAAGCGGATAAAAAGTTAATCATCGGTTTCTTTAACGAATTTTTGAAAGAACAATACCCGGATATTTATCCGGAAATGGAAGAAATGAATATTTACTGGGCTGATGTAACAGATTATGCTTTGGCAAATTGTGCTAAAACTATTTCGCAGATTCAAGAAAAAAACCCGGGGGAAGACATTAGAATCTTCCCTATGTACAAACAAAACGAAGACAGGGAATTTGCAATACATCTGTTGCAATACACAATAACTAACCAAACACAATTGTTTGAACACATACAACCTTTTATTTCCCAATGGGAATTCGAAAGACTTTTTAAGCTGGATATGATTATCTTGCAACTTGCCACTACCGAATTTTTGGAATTTCCCGGCATACCGATACTTGCAACGGTTGACGAATATGTGGAAATATCAAAAGAATATTGTACGGACAAAAGTTGGGCTTTCATAAACGGTGTACTCGACAGGATTAGCCACCACCTTTGCGAAAAAGGTATGATAAAAAAACTAAAAGACGGTTGCGAAAAGATTCAACAATCCAAACCGGAAAGTGAAAATAAATGAAACCGGCATATTAGTCAAATACAGCCTTTTTATAAAGCGAACATTATTTGCTCTTCTTATACTTGAATTGTCACGGCTATATTTTTACTTATGGAACACAGTCAGTTTCGGCGATGCACCTTTGCAAGAAATTGTTTATGCTTTTATCCACGGTATCAGATTTGATTTTTTCTCTTTTGTATCGCTTTCTCTACCCTTCGTAATTATCAGTTTGCTTCCGGTCAACCTAGAAAAAAATAAACTTTGGTTCATTATTTCAAAATTCTTTTACTCATTTTCTATTTTCACCATCCTGTTTTTCAATGCAATAGACACAGACTATTTTAAATTTTCGGGCAAAAGAAGCACAATTGATGTCTTTACAATATTCACAACAGGAGACGAAATGACAGGAATGGTACCGCAACTTATTGCACAATACTGGTACCACATACTGTTTGTCCTGATTATGACATATGTATCAATTAGATTATTCGGCAAAAAAGACAAATCTAAAGTAAAGCCCAATATCCAGGGAATCATTTCTTTTTTGGTTTCACTAACTATAGTTTTTTTCTTAATGCGGGGATTTGCAATGAGACCCGTATCAATAATAGATGCAGCCGAAAACAATCCTCATACCCAAGAACTTGTTTTAAACACGGTTTTCACAATCTTGCAGACATCCACCCAAGATAACATTAAGCCGGTAAAATACTTCGACGACAAAAAAGCAAGAGAACTATACGGTTTTATACGCCACTACCCTACCGATACTACCAATCAAGGTAAAAATGTAGTGATAATAATTTTTGAAAGTTTCGGAAAAGAATATATCGGATTCTACAATCCCGGAACAAAAACACATACTCCGTTCCTTGACTCACTTTTAAGCCAGAGTCTCACTTTCGAATACAGCTATGCCAATGCAAAAAAATCGATTGAAGGTATTCCAGCCGTTTTAGCATCAATACCCGTTTTGTCCGACAATCCCTTTATTTTATCACCTTTTGCATCTAACAAGATAAATTCAATAGCTACCGTACTGAAAAAACACGGATATATAACTTCTTTTTTCCATGGTGGAGAGAACGGAACAATGAATTTCGATAAATTCTCCAGATTGGCAGGTTTTGACAGATATTACGGAATGAATGAATACCCACCGGATAAAAGAAAAAAAGATTATGACGGTGTCTGGGGAATATATGATGAGCCGTTTTTGCAATTTTTCGCACAAAAACTATCAAGTATGAAACAACCTTTCTTTTCGGCACTCTTTACTCTCTCGTCTCACCATCCA
>JALWKH010000116.1 GCA_026996635.1 Bacteroidales bacterium
CAAAATACCAGTTAATTTCAAATGTAGTATCTGTTGGGAATGACAGGTTGCCTAAGAAAAGTGAATCAAAGTTAAAACTTGGCAAACATGTATCCAACACGTTGGCAAATGTATCAACATATTGATAAGAGCTGTCTGTTGTACCTACTACAATGTTGTTTAGGATTACATAACAACTTGTATCCATAGCGTCTGTTATCGTTACGGAATAAGTACCGGGACAAGCCATTTCGTAATAATCCATGTAGTTGCTGCCGTCACTCCATTCATAATTATATTCCCAGCTTCCACCTGTTACATTCAATTGTATCATGCCGTCACATTCTCCGTTGTGTGCATCTATTACATAATAGAATGCTTGCAAATCACAGTTTGATAAAGCTCCGTTTAAAACAGTATCACCATATCCTGCTAAAACAAAGTTATCACCTGTGTGGAATATATAACATGTTATTTCATAATTACTTGTGGAATCGTATGGAAGTGTAAGAGGAGAACCCTGATCAAGTCCTTCAAATATATTATCATAATTCTCCGAAACAATCCAATATATGCTATCTGTTGCCATCTGGGAATTATCCACTGCAGTTAAAATCATATTACCATCTTGAAAGTCAACATTGATATTTGCATAATATTGTGGACCTAATTGAAAAGTATTAGATGCAATACATGAATCCTCTACTTCTAAATTATAATAGTAGATTACAGCATCAATTTGATACGCAGAATTGTTTGGCCATTCGTAGTAATAGTTCAATGTGTCAGTAGTTTGTTCATTGTAAGGGAACTGTGTTGTTACAAAAAGTATATCTCCTGAATTTGGATCAGAAACAATCCATCTTACCGAATCGATAAGGTTTTGAGAACTGGCTACAAAAATTGCTTCATTGTTTATGTAGTCTTGATTAGCCATAAATACATCACAAGACTGAGTTTGTGATTTGGCATAAAATTCAAAAAGCATTATTGCTAAAACAGATAAAATAATTTTTTTCATGGCTTTGGGTTTTTATTGGTTCTGTTTATAAGACAAAGAGCGCTCTCTTATGGTTGCATAAAAGAGCGTCAGAGTTGTTTTATTGTGGATAAACTAATGCTAATGTTTGACTAAAAATCTGTCAGTGATAATTTTTTTGTTATTAACCGTAACTGTATAAATATAATATCCGGTTTTTAAATTTGATGTATTTATAGTCAAAATGCCATTGTTGTCGTTAAATTTTTTAGATGTAATCGGATCTCCTAAAATGCTGTAAATAGTTAGGGTTGCATCCTTTGTGTTTACATTTGAATATCTGAATTTTACATATTCATTAGCAGGGTTTGGAAAAGGTTTTGATATTTTGATTGATTGAGTTATCGGGTTATAGAATGAGGTTGTGTTTTTAGATTTGAATTTTACAAAGAATACGCTGGTATCTCCTTTGGAGTTATTATATATGGTAGCTTTTACAATATTTGTTTGTGTGTCCGAAGAAGTATAATATAATGTAATATGCAATTCCCCGGGGGTGGTTGCAGGAATTACGCCGTCACAATATAAAGTTGTAAAACATGTCCCTCCGTAACATAATTGCAACAAATTGTCTGAACTTATGTATATTGGTTGAAGTTCTATATGTATGTTCAAATCTGCACTAGTGTTATTTTTTAAATATGCAAAAAAGTCAAATGATACTTGAGATGATGAATCTGCAATAATGGTCAGAGTATCACTGTTTGAAATTTGTTGTGTTAGCCCTTCATCAGAGTAAACTGTATATGTTTGTCCGAATGTTATGATGTTGAAAATAAGCACGAACGCAGAAACAAAGATAATTTTCTTCATAAGAATTACTATTTAAATTATTTCAAATAATTTATACGCTAAGATAATTAAAAAGTTTCAATTGCCGACAATCATTTTGAAAAAAATGTATAAACGAGTACATGTACAAAACAGTTTTTGCTGTAAAAAGTGTTGTGTTTAATTTAAAAGTATTATTTTTGCAAAGCCGATTTAAATGGACCCGTAGCTCAACTGGATAGAGCACCTGACTACGGATCAGGAGGTTGTGGGTTCGAATCCCGCCGGGTTCACATTTCCTTTCTGTAATGAGAAATATTTCCTTTTCCATAGTACTTCTTTTTGTTTTAAGTGCTTCTTTTTGTGAAAGACCCGAAACATATTCAGAAATCCCTTCAATAAAGTTTAAGGAATTTATATTGAAAGATACCATTGATGCATTGGATAATCCCATAAAAAAAGGAACACTTGTTTTTACTTTTATTGACGGAGACGGGGATATAGGTCTGATGCCGCAGGATACCACATATCCGTTTGACAGTACGCATTATTACAATTTATTTTTGGACGGATATTATTATGAAAATGGAGTAGTGGTTGCAGACAGTCCGTCCGTACCGTTGTATTACAGAGTGCCGTATATTGAACCGCAGGGACAGAATAAGGTGTTGAAAGGTACAATCAAGGTTGACATTATTTATAACTTCCCTATTGTTCACGATAGTATTTTCTACAAATTTTATATCTTAGACCGGAAATTTCACAAGAGCAATGTTGAACAGACTCCGGTGATTGTTCTCAATGATTGATTTAACTTGACACGGATGAATTACGAGATTTTTATAGTATTGGGTGTCATTATATTTATTATTCTTTCTTTGTATAAAGATTGGATAGGTATTGCTCTTACCTTTTTTATTGCCAATGTTATCTTGGGGATTACAGGAATACTTACTCCAAAAGAAATTTTGAGCGGATTTTCTAATCAAAATGTTATTGTAATTATAATGTTGTTGTTGATGGGTGATATTATCCGTCAAATGAATTTGGTTGATACTTTGTTTGCAAAAATTTTCAAGTACGCTAAGAATTACAAGATGTTTCTTGTGCAGATGATGTTTTTTGTTTCAGTTTTTTCTACCTTTATGAATAATACCCCTTTGGTTGCCATAATGCTTCCTTTTGTGATAAGTTGGAGCAAAAAGCATAATGTCAAATCATCCGTACTTCTTATGCCACTTTCTTTTTCTGCCATTATCGGTGGTACAACAACTCTTATAGGGTCTTCAACTAACCTTATGGTAAACGGTCTTGTAATGGATCAAAACATCATACCTAATCTACCTTCATTAAATTTATTTGATTTTACACCTGTAGGCGGGATAATGATTGTAGTCGGTATTTTATATTTTTATTTTTTCGGCGAGCGGCTTTTGAAACCGGCAACCAAAAAAAAGAAAAGGAAGAAAAAGAAAGGCGATCAACCCCAGATAAAAGAGTATTATTTGGAAGTAGTTGTCCGTGAAAATTCTCCATTGGCAGGAAAGAAAATTGCCGATACCATTATAGGTGAAAAACGTGATATAAAACTTGTAGAGCTTATACGGGGAAATAAGGTTATAAAAGCCATATCAAAAGAGTTTGTGTTGCAACCGGGAGATGTTTTGCACATAACCGGAGAAAAAGAAGTTATTGCAGATTTTATCAGAAACACAAAGGATTTACTGTCTTATCCTTTGGTGGGGATGTTTATGCACAAAAGAAAAATGACTGTTACGGAAATTGTGATTTCTCATAATTCAAGTTTTATAAATAAAAAGTTGGGTGAAATTCGTTTTCGCAGCAGGTTTGATTCTACTCCCATAGCTATTCATCGCAACGGTGTCAGCTTTTACGGTGAAAAAATTAAAGACATAGAAATAAAAGCAGGAGACCTTATCTTGTTGATAGCGGGAGATGATTTTTATAAATTGGCTGCATACACTAATGATTTTTATCCGCTATCCGATGTGATGAAGATGGAAAAATACCCGCTTTACAAATCTTTACTTGTATTGTTAGGGCTTTTTGGGGCGATATTTGTTTCTACCATAGGTTTGACTTCCTTGTTTATTTCGTTATCCGTGTTGTTTGTTATTTTGATAGCTTTCAAGGTTGTGTCGGCAAAAGATATTCACCACAAGATTGATTATAACTTGCTGGCGATTATCGCATTGTCGTTGTCTTTAGGTACTGCAATGACTAAAACGGGAACCGCAGAATATATTGCTTACCTTATCGATAAGGTTTTTGTGCCGGCAGGTCCTGTGGTCATTATGTTGAGCATTTACATTATAACGGCATTGTTAGCTGCATACATTACCAATAAAGCTGCCGTTGCACTTGTTTTTCCTATAGTGCTTACATTGGCATTGCACCACGGTTTTAATCCGAAGCCGTTTATCTTGTTGATTTCTTATGCGGCAGCTGCAAATTTTATGACTCCTATCGGTTATCAAACCAACCTGATGGTTTACGGTCCGGGTAATTATACGTTTAAAGATTTTTTCAGGGTAGGCTTCCCGCTTACCATAATTTATATGTTAGTGACAGTTTTTGTTTTGTATAATATTTATTTTTAGTTGGCTATGGAAGTAAAAAAACTTATTGATAAGGCAATATCAGCATCTTTAGAAGCAGGAAGTGCAATTATGGAGGTTTACGGTTCAGAAGATTTTGAAGTTGAAAAAAAGGCTGATAATTCTCCGCTCACCTTGGCAGACCGTAAGTCTCAAGAAGTGATAGCACAAATCTTAAAAAATACCGGTATTCCTGTTTTGAGTGAAGAAGGAAAACATTTACCTTACAGCGAAAGAAAAAAATGGGAATGGTTGTGGATAGTGGATCCGCTTGACGGCACGAAGGAATTTATAAAAAGGAATGGTGAATTTACCGTTAATATTGCATTGGTGCATGGCAACAAAACTGTTGCAGGTGTAATTTATGTGCCTGTAAAAAACGAATTGTATTTTTCCGATGGTGAAGCGTCTTATTATGCAAAAGTTGTAAACGGAAATCCGGTTGATTTGGAAAAGTTACCGTTAAATAATGATCAAAAAGATAAGATGGTAGTTGTAGCAAGCAGGTCGCACCTTAATGAAGATACAAAGTTATTTATTGAAAAACTGAAGGAAAATTCGGACAAAGAGTTGGAGTTGGTTTCTGCCGGCAGTTCGCTTAAGTTTTGTTTGGTGGCATCAGGTGCGGCAGATATTTATCCGAGATATGCCCCTACTATGGAATGGGATACGGCTGCAGGACATGCAATAGTTAAGACTGCAGGGTTTAATGTATATGATGTAAGTACGGGCAATGAGTTGGAATACAATAAAGAAGACCTTTACAATCCGTATTTTGTGGTTAAATAAAACAGGTTTTCACGAAAAAGAAATAAATTTTTCTGTAAAGTAATTTGCTTTATAAAAAAAATTGTAACTTTGCATTCCCAAAAATTGGGTGAAAAGTTTATCAGTAATAAACATAAAAAACTAAAAAGCTGTGGATACATTAAGTTACAGAACGAAGTTTGCCAACAAACAAACAGTACAAAAAAACTGGTATATAGTTGATGCGGAAGGAGAAGTATTAGGAAGGTTGGCATCAAAGATTGCTAAAGTAGTAAGAGGCAAACACAAACCGGATTTTACTCCCCATGTAGATTGCGGAGACCATGTAGTTGTAATTAACGCTTCTAAGGTTAAGGTTACAGGAAATAAGTACAACACAAAGGAATACATCAGGCATTCCGGTTATCCGGGTGGACAAAAAGCCATTCCTTATGCAAGGATGATAAAAGAACATCCCGAAAGAGTTATCGAACTTGCCGTAAAAAGGATGTTGCCCAAAACAAGACTTGGAAGACAAGTGTTTAAGAATTTGCATGTTTATGCAGGTCCCGAACATAAACATGAAGCACAAAAACCGCAAAAATTGGATTTAAATACATTATAGTATGGAAATGATAAATGCTACAGGTAGAAGAAAAACCGCCGTTGCAAGAGTTTATTTGAAAGAAGGTTCAGGTAAGATAATTGTAAACGGAAAAGATTACAAGGAATATTTCCCTACATTATTGTTGCAACATATTGTTGAACAACCTTTCCTTGAAATAGAAGATGCAAAAGGGAAATATGATGTAAAAGTAAATATGATTGGCGGAGGACCAAAAGGACAAGCAGAAGCCTTGAGACTCGGTATCTCAAGAGCTTTGGTGAAAATAAACGAAGAATGGAGATTGCCTTTGAAACAAAAAGGATATCTTACCAGAGATCCCAGAGTGGTTGAAAGGAAAAAATATGGTAGGAAGAAAGCAAGAAAGCAATTCCAATTCAGCAAACGTTAATATGTTTATTCAAATATTTCAAGCAGCTTAATGC
>JALWKH010000117.1 GCA_026996635.1 Bacteroidales bacterium
AAGTATTAAAGTTTCCGTTTCCGTCGTTAAGATAAGCACCTGTGTAACTGTAATCCGAGAAAATAATATCCGGTGCACCGTCATTATTTATATCAATAAATTCAGCAGAATACGGATGCAAAGTATCAGCAACAACAATCTTCTGGAAGCTGCCCGAAACTCCTAAATTTCTATATACGGCAATTTTCCCTTCTCCTGCAATAGCCGATAAAATATCGTTATCGCCGTCTCCATCAATATCCGAATATGACAAACAAGTGGGTCCATTACAATCATCATCAAAAACATAAGGAACAGAAAATTCTCCAAAGCCTTCATTTCTGAACCAAAAAATAACATCTCCCATACCGTCAGAACAAAGAATATCTTTGTCATTATCATTATCCAGATCAACCAATTTTATGTCCGTTATGTTGTAGCCTCCTGAAAAATAAGTTGTTTCCGCACTAAAACTTTCTCCGTTGTTGTCGTTAAGGATTGAACTTACACTTTCAAAACCTACATAAAATATATCTTCATCACCGTCCCCGTCTATATCACAAGTATCTATTGCTTTTACTTCGTGGCTTCTGCTTATGCAATGTGCTTTATAAAAAGCCTTACCATTCTGATACCAAGCCACTTCATCGGGATCTTCATCCGAAAGTGCTGCAGCGAAATCAGGCAATCCGTCATTATTAAAATCTGCAGCAACCACCCCTTTTACACCTTCTGCATATGCAGAATCTACATGATACAATTGAAAATCACCTTTACCGTCTTCGTTTTTGAACACAAAAATCATATTTCCGGCTTGAGAAGTACAAACCAAATCAGAATCGTTATCCAAATCAAAATCAGCCACATCAACATCGTAAGCCTGCAGAATGGAGTCAGCAATAACTTTTTGCAATGAAAACGATGTGCCGTTTATGTTCTTATACCAAGCAATTTTGTTGTCGTTTTTCGAAGCGGAAACAACATCCAAATAACCGTCTCCATTCAAATCTGCAGTTTTTATGGAAGAAATGAAATCTGTTTGGTTCGTTAATTGCTCTTCAGATGAAAAAGAGCCGTCTCCGTTATTCAAAAAATAAACTATCTCATCGGTTTGTCCGTATCCGACCAATATATCCTGATACCCGTCTTTATTCAGATCACCGGATGCAAGCGTAAC
Source organism: Bacteroidales bacterium (assembly GCA_026996635.1). Classification (GTDB taxonomy): domain Bacteria; phylum Bacteroidota; class Bacteroidia; order Bacteroidales; family JALTDM01; genus JALTDM01. The sequence continues at coordinate 1,157 of JALWKH010000117.1, forward strand.
GGGAATATGTGCCTCGGAAGTAATAACATTCGGTGAAGAAAAATTGCCTGTACCGTCGTTTTCATACCACAAAACTTTTCCGTCGGTTTTTTCGCAAGATATCACATCCAAATCACCGTCATTGTCAATATCGACAGCAATTACACTCGATGCCCCGGGAGCATTATCATTTATCAACGGTTGCAATGTAAAATTTGCATTACCGTCATTTTTGAACCAAGCTATTTTATTATTTAATTGCGAAAGCGTAAGGAAATCAACATTACCGTCTCCGTCAAGATCTGCAGTAAATAAAGAAACTGCATAATTGAAATCCGTAGTAATAACTTGTCCCGAATCAAAATTTGAAACAACCGGATTAAAAAGATGTACTATAATTTTATGATCGCCTATTGTTGTATAAATCAAATCATTATATCCGTCATTATTAAAATCTGCAGACTTTATTGCCTCCGGACCATTTATGTTATAACTAATTACATTCTTTGTTGTAAAAATCTGTGCACTAGCAAATAATGACCAGACAAACCCAATAAATAAAATCAATGACTTTTTCATAACTTCCATTTTTCATTAAAAAGATTGTCCTAAAGCCCCCTTTAACCAAAAGAGACCTTAAGACAATCAGAATCTATTTGTCTTTTCTACAATTATTTTTTTATAATTCTCTTTATCAGAACATCTTTTGTATTACTTACCTTTACAAAATAAACTCCGGCACGAAGTCCAGTAATATTTATTTCCAAATAAGTTTTTGTGGCAGTTGCTTTGTAAATCACCCTACCGTTTACATCGTTTATCGTTACAACATCTCCGGTAGTCAGACCCGAAACTTTCACAAAATTGTGAGCGGGATTAGGATATACCGAGAGTTCACTCATACTTTCGTACTCTGCAGAATTTTGTCCGAACTGATAGCATTCTGAAGTATCCGCACAAGCTCCAACATATACAACCACTGCATAGCTGCCGGCAGAATCAGGAGTAAAACTTTGTGATGTTGCCCCGTCTATCGGAGTATATCCGTTTCCGCAAACCAACCACTGGTATTCTGCACCGACTTGTCCTACGGTTAATGTTCCGTTGGTTTCCGTAATCACAGTATTTATTGAATCCAATACAGACAGGTGTACCCTTGCTATAGTACCGCAAGATTCATAATCGTAATAAACCCCTTCCGTACTTCTCCAGATTCCTGCTATTTGCAGGCTGTCACCATAACATAAAGTATCGTACTCATCAACAAACGCAGGTGTAGAATACAAATAAAGTTGATCGCCGTAATCATCACTAAACCTGCTCCTGTACAAGTCCGGCAATCCGTCATTGTTTACATCTGCCACATCTATTTCATTTGTACTGCCGTCAAATTGTTGTACCAAATAAAAATGTCCCGGATTCAAATGCGAATTAAGCCACATATCATTATCGGTAACTATATCCGGCAATCCGTCAAAATTCAAGTCGGTTACAATTATATCATCATAAAACTCATCATTTTCAAACAATGTATCTCCCGGAAGAAATGTTCCCATTCCATCATTCATAAAGAAATATATACTTCCATTCCACGGTGCTATTACAATATCCAAATCGCCGTCGTTATCTATATCGCCAACATCTACACTTTCTGCATTACCCTTTGACAATTCTTGTCCCGAATCAAAAAATTGCCCGGTACCGTCATTTATATAAAGTTTTCCTACAAAACCTTCACCTCCGTCTCTAACTACAACAGCATCCAAATCACCATCTCTGTCAAAATCACCAAGTGCAGCACCTTGTGCCGAACTTACTTCAAAATCACTCTGCCCGTTACTTACAAAGTTTCCACTACCGTCATTCAAATAAATTGCAATATCTCCATAAGGGAAGAAAATATCGGGTGATCCGTCTCCGTTCAAATCTCCCACAGCAAACCTGTAACCTCCTGAATATGTAGCAATTTGATCTGTTTTTAAAGTAAAATTACCATTTCCGTCATTTACCCAAACTTCCATTCCGTAAGAATCCGATTTCATCGGAGATGTAATCAAATCCATATCTCCGTCATTGTCAATATCAACAGCTTTAATATCATATCTCCATCGTTCTTGTCCTATTCTTATGCTCGTTGTATCCATCTTATTTGCAGTAGTATCCCAAAAATGCAACACGATTCTGCTATATGCATCTACCGTAGCAACATCTTTCCACCCGTCACCATTAAAATCGGCAAGTGCAACACCAAATGTCAAATTCGGTATTCCTATATCATCTTGGAATAAATCAAAATTCACACAACCATACATATCTTCTTGCAATGTAACATTTACCGTAACATCCGCACTGTCAACAACAACTTGACCTGAAACGGTTTGATAACCTAACTTACTTACTTGGTAATTATAAGTGCCGTTTTCCAATTGGGCAGTAGCAATTCCGTTTACATTCGTAGTAAGATTGAATACATAAACACCAATGTTGGCATTTTCAACAGGATTGTTGTAATTGTCGTACACATTAAATGTAACAGTGTAAGTTACTGTAGGTTCAAGTTCAACATTCATGGTAGTATCGTTACCATTAACAACAACAGTTCCGTTATACAAATGATAGCCTACGTGAAACACACTAAAATTATATTGCCCCGTATATAAATCTATTACAGCAGTGCCGGCATTATCGGTTATTAGGGTGGTGTCATTAATATCAATTGAAGCGCTGTCAATAGGATTGCCGAGAGTATCTTTCACGACCAAAGTAACTGCATATAAAGGCGGTTCGGTATAAGTAAACCTGTACACCGTGCCTTCTGTTATGTCTTTTATGGTATTTCCGTCAATATTGTTGTTTGCATTGTCGTATGATGCAGTTGGAGGATTGCCCGGTGTAATACTCAAAAAAGTTACAGTACTTCCTGCTTGGTTATTTATACCGATAGAAGCGGAAGCATTTGACCAGCCTTCGGCACCGGACATATCTCCGTACACAAACTCTATTGTTCCGTCCGCTTCGTAAAACTTAACCTGAAACGAAACTTCAGCAGTATCACCTGTATTTCCGTATCTGTTTATGTTGTGCCATTCTATTGTAAGCACCCTTTGCCCCTGAGTACCGTCCAATTGATAAAAAATACCTTGTGTTAGGGTATCATAATTATTAAATTTAAGATCTTCCCAAAGAGGCGCTACAACAGGATATGAGGTTCCGTTCAAATAATTACTTGGTGTTGAAAAATAATTGTCACCAAGCCTTATTCCACCATTAGTATTAATGGAAAAAACAGAATAATTATGTCCTGCATACTCAAAATTAAATCCATCAGACGACAAGTCCAAAACATGGCAACCGTCATCAGCTGAGTTAATCGACAGCTTGGTTCCGGTTGTATAAATAGAATTGAAAGCTCCTGAAGAATATTCAAAATTATAACACTCTTGTATCGTTTGAGATTTCAGCCAAAAAAGCGGAAAAATCAAAAGCGCTACGCCAATCAACATTATTTTTTTCATAACACACTCTTTTTTATCTTTACAACTTTATCACTTTATACATATCAGATGTACTATTATTATCCAACTTCAAGAAATATAAACCCGTAGGTTGATCTTTTAAGTCAATACGCATTGTTGAGTTTATATCCATTGTTTCATAAACCTTATTGCCCACGGAATTATAAACAGTTATTTTTGAAACTGTTTTAACATCAACTCCTTTTACAACAAGTATATCTTCAACAGGATTTTTTACAATAATGCTATTCATTGCCTTTGAAGTAGGAATGTTTGTAAAAGTTCCTTCCCCGAATTTGATTAATCTGTAATCTGTGCTCCCTATAGTATTTCCGTCGGCTATTGCATAATATTCATTATTGCCCACACATACTACACCATATCCTGCGGCAGCTGTGTCATAATCTTGCTGCCAAACGGCATTTCCCGTATTGGCATCCAATTCCATAAGCCACAACCTGTTTCCGGAAGTATCGCCTTTGCTTCCCGTAACAACCAAATTATTGTCTGAAGTCAAACAACTGCCCCAGCAAATATCTGATTCTGATGTGCCAAAATCTTTACCCCAAACCCACGCACCGGTATTATCAAGTTTAAAAACAAAGAAGTCGAAATCTCCATAATTATTAGCAACATCTCCATCAGTAGATGCACTTTGTCCACCTACATAAATATTGCCGGAAGCATCTACACTAATGGTATTTACCCTGTCATTATCACTTCCGCCATACATTTTACTCCAAATAATGCTGCCGTCTGCAGAAGAAACTTTCAGCACCCAAAAATCATATCCGCCGTAATTTGTAGTCAAATCGTGATCACTGGATGCCACATCACCAGCCAAAATATAATTACCATCAGGAGCAAGAGCTATAGCCTTACCTTGGTCTTGACTGCTCCCACCATAAAACTTTTGCCACAACAAAGTTCCCGAAGCATCAAACTTCAGCAACCAAAAATCATAACTCCCATATCCTGCCGCCGCATCACCGTCATTTGTTCCATTATATCCCAAAACAACGATATTACCATCGTTATCTTCAACAACAGACATCGCCACATCAAACATTGAGGAACTTCCATACAATTTATTCCATTCCACACTTCCAGCGGAATCTATTTTCACCACCCATAAGTCGGTGTAATCAGGTGTTCCCGACACATCGCCGTCACTTGAAGACGAACCACCGACCAAAACACAGCCACCGTCACTCGTAAGTGCTATACTTTTTGAATGTAAATATGAAGAAACCGTTTCGTAATCACTCCCTCCATAAGTTTTGCTCCAAATTATTTGCCCTGAAGTATCTGCCTTTATTAAATAAAAATCACCTCCACCGTGATTGCCTGAAACATCACCGTCATTAGAACCTGATGTTCCTAACATATACAAATATCCGTTGTCAGACTTTTCAATAGATTTTACTTCGTCATAGCCTGTTCCCCCGAAATCTTTTGCCCATTTTATTACAGGTGCTTGAGCATTAACAACATAACCACACACCAAAAATACCAACGATAAAATAATTTTTTTCATAACAATTTATTTTT
>JALWKH010000118.1 GCA_026996635.1 Bacteroidales bacterium
TTACTCCGAAGCATTAAAAGAATTGTACGGCAAAGCAAATATTGATGAAGACAAAAAAGCTCTTTTCATTTATGAGGAAAAAATAAAAGAAAAATTAGGCACAAAAGGCTTCGAAAACTTCATCAAGCGCGAAATGATAGCAATGAGTAATAGAATAAGGGAATTGGAAACAAAAATTATCAAATTGGAAAACAATCTTTCTTTCTTTTCAAACTCGGACAACGAATTTTTACAACAAATAAAAGAAAAAATAGAATCACAAAGGTCAAAAATCAAGTTTTTGAACAGTAAGTTAAATATTTTGAAAAAGTATTTTAAATAATTAGCATTTTGAAATGAGTAAGTTACTTAAATACATTTTGATTTTCCCGCTTTTGGCGGGAAATCTTTTTTATGGATTTGCGCAATATGGAAGTGTGAGGGGATTTGTGTACGATAAGAAAAACGGCGAGCCGTTGATGTTTGTTAATCTTAAGCTGAAAGATTCACCTTACGGCGGATCAACAGATGTAAACGGTTTTTTTAACATAAACAAGGTAAAGCCGGGCAATTACACAATGGTTGTACAATATCTCGGCTATCAAACCAAAGAGATTCCCGTAAAAATTGAAGCCGACAAAATTGTCAACAAAAAAATATACCTTGAAGCATCTTCAATTAAGCTTAAAACAGTGCAAGTTTCCGCCGAAAGGCAGGAAATGAAAACTGAAGTAAAGGCTTCGGTGGTGAAGATAGCACCCAAACAGTTAAAGCAATTACCGACCATTGGTGCTGCTCCCGACTTGGCTCAATATCTGCAAGTGCTTCCGGGTGTGGTTTTTACAGGTGACCAAGGAGGGCAATTATATATTCGTGGAGGTTCGCCCATACAAAATAAAGTGCTTCTGGACGGAATGACGATTTATAACCCGTTTCACAGCATCGGGCTTTTTTCCGTGATTGATGCGGATATTATCCGTAATGTTGATGTTTACACGGGTGGATTCGGAGCCGAATACGGAGACCGTATTTCTTCTATTATGGATATTACAATGAGGGACGGAAACAGGAAGAAGTATGGCGGAAAAGTAACGGTAAGTACTTTTGGTGCAAAACTTATGGCAGAAGGTCCAATCATCAGGGATAAAGACGACGGAAAGGGTAGTGCATCGTTTATTTTTTCTGCAAAAACATCTTATTTGGAACAATCTTCAAAATATTTATACCGCTACATCGATACTGCGGGATTGCCGTTTAATTATACGGATTTTTACGGAAAGGTAACCATAAATGCCGGCAAAGGAAGCAAAATAAGTGTTTTCGGGTTTAATTATACCGACAGGGTAAATTACAGTGCATTGTCTAACCTTGAATGGAATGAAAGAGGTGTAGGGACAAGTTTTTTGATGCTACCCACTTCATCCAATGCTTTGATAAAGGGGCACCTGTCAATGTCCGGATATGACATTATGTTGGATGATGTTGACAATATGCCGAGACAAAGCAGTATTAACGGCTTTGATATGGGAATGGAGTTTAAATATTTTCTGGGTAAAGATAATTTTAGGTATGGTTTTGATATAGAGGGTTTTAAAACAAAATTTAAATTTTACAATGCTGTAGAATTACCTATCAAGCAAGAAGAAAATACTACCGAATTCGGTTTCTTTGTTTCGTATAAAAAGAATTGGGGTAAATTTATTATTGACCCGGGGTTAAGGATTCAATATTATGCATCGTTATCGGAATTATCTCCCGAACCTCGATTGGGCGTGAAATACAAAGTTACAGACAGGTTTAGGCTAAAAACTGCTTTGGGTATTTATTCGCAGAACCTTATTAGTGCAACTTCAGACAGGGATGTGGTTAACTTGTTTTACGGATTCTTATCGGGACCTGAAAACTTACCTTCTACTTTTAATGGAAAACCGGTTACAACCAAACTGCAAAAAGCAAAACACGCAGTTTTGGGGTTTGAGTACGATGTTTCAAAAAGGATTTTGTTGAATGTAGAAGGCTATTACAAAAAGTTTGACCAATTAACAAACCTGAATAGGGATAAAATTTATGAAGATAATGAAAACAATGCCGATATTCCCGATTATTTGAAAAAAGATTTTATCGTGGAAACAGGCGATGCTTACGGTGTGGATTTTCTTACCAAATATGATTATAAGCGGTGGTATTTTTGGCTTGTATATTCTTTGGGCTTCTCACACAGGGACGACGGTGTTCAGAAGTATGTTCCTCATTTTGACAGAAGACATAATGTGAACTTGATAGCGTCATACAAAGCCGGTGAGCTTGAAAATTGGATTTTCAGCATAAGGTGGAATTTCGGATCCGGATTTCCGTTTACTCAAACACAAGGTATATTCGAACAAATTACATTTAATTCAATTACAACTAATTACGCAACCGAGAACGGACAATTCGGATTTATTTACGGAGACTTGAACGGTGCCAGGTTGCCCGACTACCACAGGTTGGATTTTACTTTGAAACACTGGATTGAATTTGTTAATGCAACAAGAATGGAGTTTGTGTTTACCATAACAAATGTTTATAACAGAAAAAATATCTTTTATTTTGACAGGGTTGGTCACAGGGCAGTGTACCAATTGCCTTTTATGCCTAGTTTCGGAATGAGTTATAAATTTTAAATATATGGCTGCAAATACCAAATACATTTTTATTACGGGTGGTGTTACATCATCATTGGGAAAAGGAATAATTTCAGCATCGTTGGCAAAACTTTTACAAGCCAGAGGTTATTCAGTTACCATTCAAAAGCTTGACCCATATTTGAATGTCGATCCGGGAACATTAAATCCTTATGAACACGGGGAATGTTATGTTACCGATGATGGTGCGGAAACCGATCTTGATTTGGGACATTACGAAAGGTTTTTGAATGTTCCTACTTCCAAGGCAAACAATGTTACTACCGGTAAAGTTTATAAGACTGTAATTGAAAAAGAAAGAAAAGGTGATTATCTGGGCAAAACCGTTCAGATTATTCCGCATATTACGGATGAAATCAAGAGAAGAATTAAATTGCTCGGAGCCAAATATAAATATGAAATTGTTTTGGTGGAAATCGGCGGAACTGTCGGTGACATTGAGTCATTACCGTTTATTGAGGCGGTTAGGCAAATGAAATGGGAGCTCGGTCCCGAAAACGTGATAAATGTCCACCTTACTCTTGTGCCTTATTTGTCAACATCTAAAGAGTTGAAAACCAAGCCGACACAGCATTCTGTTAAAGAGTTGCTTAAACTCGGTGTTCAGCCGGATATTATTGTTTTACGTACGGAAAAACCGCTTACCGAAGACATAAGAAATAAAGTTGCTTTGTTTTGTAATGTTAACCGTGATTCGGTTATTGAAGCCATTGACGCATCTACAATCTACGAAGTGCCTATTTTGATGAAGAAAGAAAAACTTGACTTGGTGGCACTTTACAAATTGAACTTGCCTGTTAAATCAGATGCGGAATTGTCGGATTGGAACAATTTCCTGACTAAACTGAAAAATTATAAAGATACCGTTAGAGTAGCCCTTGTTGGTAAATACATTCAATTGCCCGATGCATACAAGTCTATCAACGAATCGTTTATTCACGCAGGGGCATTGAACGATTGCAAGGTGGAAATAAATTATGTTAATTCCGAGTACATTACATACGATAATGCCGAAAAAGAACTTGCAGGGTACGACGGAATATTGATTGCACCAGGATTCGGACACCGTGGTATAGAAGGCAAAATTGTGGCTGCCAATTACGGAAGGAAACACAATGTGCCTACTTTTGGTATTTGTCTCGGAATGCAGTGTATGGTAATTGAGTTTGCCCGTAATGAACTTGGAATGAAAAATGCCGATTCTACAGAATTTAATGCTCAAACGCCGTTCCCGGTAATTGACCTTATGGAAGACCAAAAGCACATTATTGAAAAGGGCGGTACTATGAGGCTTGGTGCTTACGAATGCAAGCTGGACAAAAAATCTTACCTGTACAAAGAAGTTTACAAGCAAGAGATTGTCAGGGAAAGACACCGCCACAGATATGAATTTAACAACAAGTATTTGAAAGATTTTGAAGATAAGGGCTTGAAGGCAATAGGTAAAAATCCAGACACAAACCTTGTGGAAATCGTTCAAATAGAAGAACATCCTTGGTATGTAGGTGTTCAGTTTCATCCCGAGTACAAAAGTACTGTGTTGAATCCACATCCGCTTTTTGTGGAATTTGTTAAAAAAATGCTTGAACACAAAAACAGTAAGAAATGAGAATTTATTCATATAACCTTAACGGCATACGTGCCGCAATGAAAAAAGGTCTTTTGGATTGGGTGAGAAATGAAAATCCCGATATTCTGTGTGTGCAGGAAACAAAAGCACAAGAAGACCAAATAGACAGCAAATCTTTTGAAGAACTCGGATACAAGACATATTGGCATAGTGCCAAAAAGAAAGGTTACAGCGGAGTGGGTATAGTTACAAAACCGCAACCCGATAATGTTGTAAAAGGTGTTGGTAATCCGCTTTATGACGACGAAGGACGTGTTATTAGAGCTGATTACGGTGAAGTAACGCTAATAAATATTTATCACCCGTCCGGTACTTCAGGGCAAGAAAGACAAGACTTTAAGATGCAATGGTTGGAGTTTTTCTTAAATTGGGTTGAAGAGTTGAGAAAGGAACGTCCGTATTTGATTATTACGGGTGATTTGAACATTGCACACAAAGAAATAGATATTCACGATCCTATAGGTAATGCCAAAAATTCGGGCTTTTTGCCGGAAGAAAGGGCTTGGGTAGATAAATTTTTGTCTCACGGCTATGTAGATACATTCAGGTTGTTTCATACCGAGCCGCACAGATACAGTTGGTGGACATACCGTTTCAAAGCAAGGGAAAAGAATAAAGGTTGGCGTATAGATTACTTTTTCGTAACCGAAAACCTTGTGGAAAAGGTTAGAGATGCCGATATTTTGGAAAATGTTGTGCATTCTGACCATTGTCCCATAATGTTGGATATTGATATATAAAAAATGTTTGCCCCTGAACATTTAAAACAAGGAGATAAAATTGCAATAATTGCCCCTGCCCGTAAAATTTCGGCAGAAGAATTAAGTTTTGCGGTTAAAGTTTTGGAATCGTGGGGTTTACAGGTGGTTAAGTCGCCAAATTTGCATAAAGAATTTAATCAATTTTCAGGAACAGACGAAGAAAGATCCGCTGACATCGAGTGGGCTTTCGGCAGAAAAGATATCAAAGCAATTATTTGTGCAAGAGGTGGATACGGCACAATAAGGGCGTTGTCAAAAGTTGACAGTGATTTAATATTTGACAATCCTAAATGGTTGGTCGGATATAGCGACATTACGGTTTTTCATTCTTACCTTAATAAGTTAGGCATTCAATCCATTCACGGAACTATGCCGTTGAATTTTGAGACGAATACCGCTGATTCTTTGGAGTATATGGGAAAACTCCTGTTTGGTGAAGGTGTTGAAAAATATGTTTTTGAAGGTAATAAACTCAATATTCCGGGAGAAGTGAGCGGAGAACTTATCGGCGGTAATTTGTCTGTAATTTACAGCATTAGGGATACAAAATATGAAAATGACTTTGAAGGTAAAATTCTTTTTATTGAGGATTTGGACGAGTATCTGTATCACATCGACCGTATGATGATGAACCTGAAAGAAGGTGGTGTTTTGGAAAAAATTAAAGGTTTGATTGTCGGTGATATGTTGGATATGCACGATAATACCGTTCCGTTCGGATTTAATGCCCGGGAAATAATCTTTTCACATATTAAAGACTATGGTATTCCGGTTGCTTTTGTTAGCGGCATAGGTCACGGTAACAAAAATCTGCCTTTGGTGCTTGGACGTAAAGTAACATTAAAAGTTACATCCGAAGAATCCGTTTTGTTTTTATAACTTAAAATTTATTATCTTTGCATAAAATAGATGTTTTTATGTTTAGGAAGGCGGGTATATTATTAATTGTAGCAACTTTGGCTTTTGCAGGTTGTAAAAAAACAAAGCCGCCCAAAGCAATTATAATCGTAATTTACAGCGATAAAAAGCCTGTAGAAGGTGCATTGGTGAAAATATATTCAAAGCCTGCGGGTTCTATTGTAAATATGGAAAAAACAACAGATGCTTCGGGGCAAGCTGTTTTTGAGACAGA
>JALWKH010000119.1 GCA_026996635.1 Bacteroidales bacterium
GTGATGTGTCAGTACAAAACAACACAATAGTAATAGAAAAAGGAACGTCGTTATTGATTTGGGGACAGACAATTACTATATCTTTGCAAAAGGCGAACTCAAACCGTGTAAAAGTTTCGGTTAAATCTAAAGTATATCAACTCGTAGATTGGGGCGTAAACGCTAAAACAGAATCCGAAATTATTACACGGTTAAAAAAATTACTGGTATGAATCTATATGTTACTTGCAAAGGTTGCGGGACAAAAATCTACATCGAAAGCAAAGCAAAAACAAGACAGGAACTTTACCGGGAAATGGGTAAAAAGTTCTTTACAATCAAATGTCCGGTATGCGGTAATATACAAAGATTTAGTGTAAATGATGTTATGGCTGAAGCTAAAAGTGATACTACACTGACAGGAACATTGTTAGGAGGGTTGGCAGGAATGCTTTTAGGACCTCTTGGTGCTGCAGCAGGAGCTATTACAGGAGGTATAATAGGACTCAATGAAGACACAAAAGAAGAAAAAGAAGTAAGGAAATTTAATAATAGTTATGTCTGATAAAGAAAAAGTAATATTGTTTTGGTTTTTCTTCGGAATGATCATTCTTATAACTATCTTTATCGTTGGTCATTATGTGTTTAAAAAAGGCTTCAAGAAAATATTTTATGAAATAAAAGGGGAAGAACTTGAAGACAAATTAAATTTTAATTTTATAAGTTCTGTCTCACAAAATCTAATTTTAATAATCGGCCTTGAATATGCTTTTCTTTCTACAATATTTCACTTTCTGGATATAATCCCTATAGATAAAATATCTCTCGGGATAGATGCCACTTGGATAGTTTCATACTGGTTTAACAATGTTAAAATTTTACACTCAAAATTAACTGCAACATACATAAAAAATGAAAAGAAATTAAGACAAAGAAAAATGGCTACAAATCAGACAAAACAGGAAAATGTTTAACAAATGTTTAACAATTTCAAAAAATCAGGCATGTACAGTATTAACAATCAAGTAGTTAAAAATGAGTGCAATTCCCCCTCCCACCGCTTAAAATTTTTTTAAAAAAAACTTACTCTACAACGCAACCTTCAACACCTTTTTTCAGTATATTTGTAAGGAAAATCTAAGTGGATGAAATTAAAATTATTTTTATTCTCAATATACATTGCAATATTTAACTTGATTGCTTTCCCTCAAGCAGACAGCTTGATAGCACCTCATTATCTCAGGATTAAAGGTACTGATATTGAACTAATGCCTCCTAAATTTTTTATTACCCTTCCGTCTCAAAACAATGTTCTTGTACATCCTTCAACATCTTCCACCATACAAGTAAATGAAATGAAGGGTTTGGGTTATCCTCTCTCTATTTCCAAACTAACAAATGAACACATTGAAAAACAAGGAGCTAAACTTATTTTCAAGAAAGACACTGTAATGGCAAACGGTAACAAAGCAACCCTGTATCTTATCAGATTCAAAGTAACAGGCAAAGATGCAAATCATACAACATTGGAATACGAAAGATATATGCTGTTTTCGGGAGATTATAATAATACTATGTGGATAAATGCCAATTATCCGGTTATTGCCAAAGAAACTATTGCACCTGTTTTATTAAAAAGCATATTAAGTGCAAGATTTACCAAGCAATGAAAAAAATTACTTTTTACATATTATCCTCTTTGTTGATTTTAATAAATTCGGCTAACCTCAAGGCCCAAACATATACTGTTTCTACACAAATACCTTGGCATACCGAACATCAAAATATGTGGGGACCGAACGGTGATCCCTTTGACATAAATATGACCTTGGATTTGTTCCATGTTTATTACGACACATCAATGTCAATAGGATACATTGAAGATGTCTTAGGCGGACAATTCGGAGCAAATTTCAACATAAATACCTGGATGCTTCTGGGATCTACATTTGAGATGACCGGGTTTACTACAGGTTGGATTGACGTAAACTACCCTGTTCAGGTAAACTTAACCTTTCCGAACAATTACACTTGGAACCCCGGCGAATGGGTCACAATACAATCGGATTATGATTTGCTGGACGGATGGTTTTTGCACTCACAGTTTCCGCAAGCAGGAGTTATTTCTCTTGATTTGGATTACGGTTTCGGACTGGACATAAACGCTGATGTATGCTTGTACGATTGCACTAACTTACAACTTATTGACATAGATGTACCTGCAGACTCTCTTATACTTTTTTATCTTAACGGACAAACGGGTGAAGTGATTTATCCTTGTGCAGACAACGGAAGCTTCGGTTTTTGTCATGACACAGTTCTACCTATAACATTCAACAACTTTGCTAACACGGGTTTAAGCGGTGAAATCACTATTCCATATATAGAAACACACGACCACTTGGATTTATCCGATGAATGCCATCAAACAATTTTGGCAGACGGTGATTCAACTTATGCTTATTTTGATTTGGACATATTGCAATTTTTGTCATTTATAGCAGGATTTTTGCCACCTCCGCAAGGGCCTGCAATTCAACAGTTTGTGGACGCACTAAACGGCACCTACGATTTAGGTGGAGGTATAACCATTGACTATTCGCTTCTTACTGCAAACTTGCTTTTTAGCAGCACGATGCAGCAAGACCTGAGCTTTCACCCGACGGTGTGGAGTACATTGTCTTTCCCAACTCCATTGGAATATTATGTTACCGATCCGTCAAACAATACTGTGGACAGTGGTGTTAGTGACACGATAAAATTTGCAGCATGTCAAGATTTACATATCCATTGGCCTTGTTTCGGTTGGCCTTCAATGGATGTCGGAATAAATCATAGTATTGACCCGACTTTTACAAATCATACATGGGACAGTATAGCTTTCACATTTGCAATAACAGCACTGGAATTTACAATAAACATCCCAATCCCCGTAACACCTCCGGCAGAAATGCCCGGATTCTGCATACCTTTAGACCACGACCAAGCACCAATACTTAAATCCGATAGTATATCTACAGTAATTGTAACAGATACTTGTTCAAAAGGCAGCTCAGCAAACACAACTGAAGCAGTAAACACATCTCTTGATGGAGAATCGACGAATACAGATTCTTCACCACCTGATTTATTCGTATGCTCAAGGCCATACTTCATCCCTGGAGTGGATACACCCGACATAGAACTAATCGGGCTGAAATGGTCTTACCACATTGGTCCGCTTGTTGATGAGCAATACCCTCTCGGATACATACCTTTTACTTGGTACAACAACACTTGGGAACTTGAAGGATTCCAAGACACTACCATTGATCCTGTTACTATGATTCCTAATCCCGAAATTGCCATTGTTGATACAGCCGACCAAGATGTTCAATGTGCAGGTGATTCTACAGGATATTTGGTTGTTCAAATAGAAAACGGAACACCGCCTTACACATACTCGTGGAGCAATGGTGTTGTTCACACATCACCCAACCATACCGACACACTTTATAATGTCGGTGCAGGCACTTATGAAGTTACCGTAAGCGATGCTAACGGGTGCGAACTAACGGCACAATACGACATTGTAGAACTTGACCCGCCAATAATTGTGGATTATGATGTAACAGATGTACTTTGCTATGGAGACAGCACGGGAGCAATAGATATTACAGTATCGGGTGGTACACCCGGTTATACTTATTACTGGGATCCCACAGCATCAACCAATGAAGATTTGACAAACCTGCCTGCAGGAACATATACTGTATTCGTTACCGATGCCGTTGGCTGTACCAAGGAAGTACCAATAGATGTTTTACAACCTGATACTCCTTTGATTCTGACAATAGACACATTTGAAAATGTTTTATGTAACGGTGGCAACAACGCTTTTATTGACTTGAATGTAATAGGCGGCACACCTCCGTACACATATCAATGGAACAACGGTGAAACAACAGAAGACCTACAATTCTTGACTGCAGGAACTTATACAGTAACCGTAACCGATGCAAACGGTTGTTCCGAAACAATTTCACAAACCATTACAGAACCCGACCCGATTGCTGTTGAAGACACAATACATAATGTGAGTTGTTACGGCGGTAGTGACGGATATATTGACATAACCGTAACAGGCGGCACACCTCCGTATTCATATTCTTGGAGCATCGGTGATTCTACCCAAGACATAAACAACCTGATTGAAGGTAATTACAGCGTAACCGTTACCGATGACCACGGTTGCCAATATTTTGCAACTTATTATGTTGATGAACCCGATGCACCGCTGCAATCAAGCATAACGGCACACGATGTGTTGTGTCATGGAGAAAGCACAGGAAGTGCAGACCTCACTGTAACAGGAGGTGTTTTACCTTATTCTTATCAATGGAGTAACGGGGCAACCACAGAAGATATTAACAATGTTCCGGCAGGAGAATATACTGTAACCATAACTGACCTTTACGGGTGTGTTTTAATAGATTCCGTTTACATAGATGAACCGGATGAACCGCTGCAATTAACGGCTACGGTAGAAGATGTAAGGTGCCACGGAGAATATAACGGATCAATAACATTAAACATCACGGGTGGAACACCGTCGTACACTATAATATGGAATACCGGAGCACAAAATACTGTTTATGAAGGATTGGCAGCAGGCACATATTCCGTTACCGTTAATGACGCTAACGGATGTAAAATATACGGCGAATATGAAGTAAATGAACCTCAACCGTTGTATGCGGCAGTAACGGAACCACAACAAATTTGTATAGGTGAAACAGCACAAATTTGGGTGGCAGCTACAGGTGGCACATATCCTTATTCGTTTGAGTGGAGTAACGGAATGACCGTGGATACCATTTATGTGGAACCGGATACAACCACAGATTACAGCGTAACGGTAACTGACAGTCACGGATGCCAATTTACTCCTGAACATACAACAGTTAATGTTTATCCACCACTTTCTGCTACCGTAACTTTAAGCGATGACACTGTATGCCCGGGAGATAATGTTGAAATAGACATACAAGTGCAGGGTGGAAACGGTGAATACCACATTTACCTTGACACAAACGAAATACAAGTACCTTATACTTATTACAGCGGAACTTTGACAGGAAACAGGTATTTACATTTCACAATAACAGACGGATGTACAACACCACATCTTACGATAGATACATCATTCTATGTAATCAATGTGCCGACATTAAGCTTTTCACCCGACACAACGGCAGGTTGCCCGCCACTCAATGTAACCTTTAATCTGAATGTATTTTATCCCGGATTGGTTTACAGGTGGGACTTCGGAGATGTAACCAACTTCCCCGAAACCGAACATCAAAACATAACACATATTTATACACAACCCGGAACTTATACGGTTACTGTTTATACTACAACAGAAGAAGGTTGCCAAGTAAAACAAACAGCGGAAAACCTGATAACAATTTATCCTGTTCCTGATGCCGAGTTTATCACAGACCCGACAGTAATACAGATTTTCCACACACAAATCAATTTCTATAACTTATCGCAAGGAGCAACCGATTATATTTGGGATTTCGGAGACGGGGATTCTTCATTGCAAGAAAACCCTGCACACATATTTAATTTCTTACACGACCACTACACTGTAACACTCACAGCCCGCAATTTCTACGGTTGTGTAGATACTGCAGTGAAAGTACTGCAAGTTGCAGATTTCTACACATTCTGGGCACCTAACGCATTTACACCCGACAACGACGGTGTAAATGATATTTTCATCACCAAAGGAACTAATGTGGATAACTCTACATTCTCACTTTATATCTACGACAGGTGGGGTGAGCTTATCTTCCAAAGCAACGATATTAACAAAGGCTGGGACGGAACCGTAAACGGCAAAAAAGCCGAAGTCGGCACTTACAAATGGCATGCGGAATTTTATGACAGAGCAGGTAAATTCCACACATATTCGGGAAATGTTATATTGATAAGGTAGCATGCAATTTTAGAAAGATTATCTTAGTTTTTTCACATTTTGTGTCAAACAATTTTTAAGAGGATTTACAATATTCATTTTTTTAAAAAGTGTTGTTTAAAACCGTATCTGCAAAGGTAGTTACCCGTCAGCAAACTAGCATACCTTAAATAAACTCAGTATCCAATTTATTTTTTAACTTTGTAATTGCAATCAAAAACGGGAAAGTGGGG
>JALWKH010000120.1 GCA_026996635.1 Bacteroidales bacterium
TTCTTTTACTTTTTCACCGAGAAGTGTGTATATGCTAATTGTAGCACCTGTGTTGTTTTCTACATAAATGTTTGTTGTTGCAGGGTTTGGATGGATGTTGAGAGAATTAAGGTAGATTGTCTCTACTGATGGGGTACTATCACAAATGAGAAAATCTGGTGGCCAATACAATTTAATATCAGGAACACCTGAACTTGTCCAATAGAAAATACCACCAAAATTTAAAATTGTTTCACTTTGATAATCGTGTGGGAAAATATTATCAGAACCAATGCCTATATATTGAGTATTAACATCAATATATTGTTTTACACCAACACCGTAGAATGTTCCTCCTTGGAATAATTCAGAAAAACCATCAGAGTTAAAATCAAGTTTGAAATAATCACCATCACCTAAGGTAGTAATATCTATCGGGTCTCCGCTTAATTTTTCATTCCATTGATTCTCACTTATGTCATATTCATAAACTACAGGTTGAACTTCACCTGCATATTCGCCTACATTTGTATTAGAAGCAAAGTATATTAATATTGACTTAAACGTATCTGGATTTGGTAAATAATAGACTGTACCGATAAAGTCTCCACTTTGAGTTTGAGAAAATGAAGCAATACTTAGTAATCTTGAAATAGTTGTAGATCTAGCCATAAGAGTGTCACTCATTGTGATTTCAAAATTATCAATAGGAACGTTATTACTGGTATATCCATCGGTATCTCCAACAATACTCAACGACAAATCAAAATTGTAAGTATAATTTCCGGTTGTATCCAAGAAAAGGTATTCTCCCATGTTTGTTCCAGCAGTATCATATACAGTATTCCAGAAGATAGTGTCTCTTGCACCGGGTGCCAATGCAGCCATTGTAACGGTTGAGTCTGTTGTTTTGGTGAACACTTCGTTGCCGTCTTTTTTGAGAGTTATTGTCATTTCCGGAGTCACATTGTTTATACCATTGTTGTAAATAAATGATTCAACTCTGGTAAAGTAACTTCTTTCATTTTTGTAAATGGTGTTGTACCAACCACCGCCTAAGAAGTTAACATGAAACATTTCACCAACGAGGTCAACTTCAGGAGCTTCAATAACAGCAATGTCATCAATGCACCATAAGTAATCCCAACCACCGTGATAATGGAATCTGATATGAACAGTGCTTTGACCTGCAGCTGCAGAAGAAATGTTAATCATAAAGGGAGTTGTGTCCAATACACTGGTTGGTGTAGATGCATTAAT
The DNA here is from genome assembly GCA_026996635.1 of Bacteroidales bacterium. Classification (GTDB taxonomy): domain Bacteria; phylum Bacteroidota; class Bacteroidia; order Bacteroidales; family JALTDM01; genus JALTDM01. Next base: position 1,240 of record JALWKH010000120.1, read on the forward strand.
TTCGAATGAAGTCCAGTTTGTCCCATCCGTACTTACTTCAACAAACATTTGAGTAGTTTGCCACTTTCGGTATTTTTGTTGACCAATAATCGCAATTGATTGATATGCAGACAGGTCTAATGTGCCTGTGTATTCAATATAAGCATCTTCTCCCGTATTGTCATCCCCGTTTGCATCGGCATCATACATTGCATACCCGTTTTGCCATGTTGTTGAATGTATAGTTCCGGTGTTGTATCCTGCACTAGGATCGTCTGTGTTTTGAATAACCCAATCTCCGTTACCGCCGGAGTGTGTCATTGTCCAATCACTCGCATTGGAAAAATCATTGTACCAGATAGTGTCTTCTATTGCTTTTGTAAGGTGAATTTGATGTGATTTGTAGGGTATAAGTTTCTTGATTCTTGTTTTTTCTTTTGCAAGTGGTAATTGTTGAGAAAAAACAGAAAACCCGAAAAATAAAGTGAATGTAACAATAAAAATATTTTTCATAATGCTTTTTATTTAATCATATGCAAGATAAATAAAAAAATTATGTCCACAAAATCTTTTTTTTGAGAAAATAAAAAAGGCCTCCAACTAGGAGGCCTTTACTTTTTGTTAGTTAAGTATTTTTTACTTAACGATATTTACTTTAGCAGTTTTCACGGTGTTGTTGTCAATAACTTTAACAATGTAAGTTCCTGCATTCAAGTCAGATACATTCACAACAGCATTCTTGTCAGCATTTGTAACTTCCATTACTTTTTCACCTACAAGATTGTAAATGCTGATTGTTGCACCTGTGTTATTTTCAACATAAATATTTGTTGTTGCAGGGTTAGGATATACTTTGAGTGAATTCATTTCTATTGTTGAAACTGCATTGTTGTTTGGTGTATATGAAGGCCAATACAACTTAACATCAGGAACACCAGCTCCAGTCCAATAGAAAGTTCCTCCTAAGTTTAACAATGACTCATTTGCGTAGTCATGAGGAAATACATTATCAGCACCTACTCCAACATATTGTGTAGCAGGATCAATAAATTGTTTAACACCTACACCGTAGAAAGTTCCTCCTTGGAATAATTCTGAGAAACCATCAGAATTAAAATCTAATTTAAAATAAGCACCTTCTCCAAGGGTTGTTACATCAACGGGATCACCACTTAATTTTTCATTCCATTGTCCTGCAGCAAGATCATATTCGTAAATCACTGGTTGAACTTCACCTGCATATTCACCTGCATCTGGGTTTGCTCCTAAATATATTAATATTGATTTGAATGTGTCAGGGTTTGGCAGATAATAAACTGTTCCTACAAAGTCTCCACTTTGTGTTCCACTATATGATGCAATACTTAATAATCTTGATAGAGTAGTTGCTCTAGCCATCAGGCTGTCACTCATTACAATTTCAAAATTGTTAATTGGAGAGTTGTTAACAATAAATTCATCAGAATCTCCAACTACACTTAATGAAATATCAAAGTTATATGTATAATTCCCTGTTGTATCTAAGAATAGGTCAGCTTCTGTTAACCCGTTCAAATCATTAACTGTATTCCAGAAAATAGTATCTCTTGAACCAGGTGCTAAAGGTTGCATTGTTGTTGTTGAGTCTGTGGTTTTGGTAAATACATTGTTTCCATCCTTCTTGAGTGTTATGGTCATTTCAGGTGTTATGTCATTGATGCCATTGTTGTAAATATATGATTCAACTCTTGTGAAATAACTTCTTTCATTTTTATAAATTGTGCTGTACCATCCTCCTCCTAAGAAAGCAACATGAAACATTTCACCTGCCAAATCTACTGATGGAGCTTCAATAACAGCAATGTCATCAATATTCCAAGCGTAATCCCAACCACCATGATAATGGAATCTGATGTGAACAGTGCTTTGTCCTGCTGCAACAGATGAAATATTTACTCTGAATGGCGTTGTGTCAGAAACGCTTGTTGGAGTCGAAGCATTGATTTCGAAAGATGTCCAGTTAATACTGTCTGTGCTAACTTCAACAAACATTTGTGTTGTTTGCCATTTACGATATTTTTGTTGGCCAACAATAGCAACTGATTGATATGCAGACAAATCAAGTGTTCCTACATATTCAATGTAAGCATCTTCTCCCGTATTGTCATCCCCATTTAAGTCTGCATCATAGATAGCATAACCATTTTGCCAAGTTGTCGAATGAATGGTTCCGGTACCATAACCGGCATTAGGATCATCAATATTTTGAATAACCCAATCACCGTTACCACCGGTATGATACATCGTCCAATCACTAGGTTGAGAGAAATCGTTATACCAGATTGTGTCCCCAATAGCTTTTGTTAAATTAAGCTTGTAAGATTTGTAGGGAATCGCTTCCTTTGTTTTCATTTTTTCGGTAGCTTGTGGTAATTTTTGTGCAAAACCTGACATAGTAAAAGCTACCACTACAATTGTTAAAATAATTCTTTTCATAGTTGTTAGTTTTTTATTGTTTGACAAAGATAAGCAAATTTACACTAACGGCAAAATCATTTTGTTACTCTGTCTAATTTTTTTATCACAGCAAAAATAAATATAGCGGACATTATTGCCATAAAAACCAGAATACCAAAGAATTGCCAAAGTTCGATTTTTTCCCATAAAGCTCCTATAAGACCTGCCAATAAATTACCGACGGCTGTTGCACCCAACCATCCGCCTTGCATAAGTCCTTTCAATTTTGGCGGAGCAACTTTGGAAACAAATGAAATACCCATTGGAGACAGGAACAATTCTGCAATTGTAAGAACAAAATATGTACTTATGAGCCAGTATGGAGAAACCAAGTTGTATTCCAGGTCAGGATTTTGACTTAGTAGTCCGGGTGAAGGTAGTCCGTATGAAGCTATTACCATAATCAAAAATCCCAATCCGGTAATGAGCATGCCAATACCTATTTTTCTTGGAGTGGTAGGTTCTTTTTTCCTTTCGCGAAGCCAAGAAAAGAAACTGATAACGACAGGGGTAAGGAACACTATAAATATCGGATTGAATTGTTGGAATTTTGCGGGAGTAATGTGCATTTGGTCTTGGAATGTGCCTGTTGCCCACATTGCCAATCCTAGACCTAATACAAATAGTCCACCTCCTAATGCCTTTATTTTCGTTGATACTTTTTTGTTGAACATCAAAATAATTCCGATAATGGCTGTAATTACAGGTAATAATGCTTTCAAATCGAATAAAATGTAGGTGTATTTACCTACAACATTTTGAGTGTAATCCCTTGCAAAGATAGTAAGTGTAAATCCATTTTGGTGAAATGCCATCCAGAAGAAAATAACTACGAAGAAAACAAGAAATAAAGCAACAAGCCTTTCTTTTGTTTCTTCTTTAGAAAGTTCTACTACCTGAGACTTTGTATCGGCATTTTTCATTTTTTCTTTTTCAGTAATATCTGCAGATTTGTAATATTTTCTGAAACCGATAAATATTAAGAAAGAAACGATCATACTTGCTGCTGCAATAGCAAAACCTGCATTATAAGATAAAGATAATGTGTCAATGTATTGGTGTGCAAATGAAGTAAGGTCTGTGAATTTATCTCCCATTTGTTGTTGGGCAAGGGCAAGAAATTCCGAAGTATCTTTTAATTTACCTGCTAAATATTCATGTGCAAGATGTGGTATTTTGGGGTCGTAAAACAAATTATGTTTTTTTAAAATCCAGTTGCTTATACCTTCTGCTGCAGACGGAGCAAAAAATGCACCTATGTTAATACCCATGTAAAAAATATTAAACGCATTGTCTCTATTTGCGCTATACTTCGGGTCATCGTACATGTTTCCTACCAATGCCTGTAGGTTCCCTTTAAAAAGACCGGTGCCCAGTGAAATTATTCCCAGGGCTATAAGGACAATTGTTATTCCGAGTCCCGGCATTGCCAGCAATAAATAACCTAAGAACATTATTATTGTTCCAAGTGTAATCGTTTTGCCGTATCCTAACCAATTGTCTGCGATGAGACCGCCCAAAAGCGGTAAAAAGTAAATTCCGAATAGAAATCCTCCGTAAATTTGACCTGCTGTTTGTGTATCATACCCAAACTTAGCCTGTAAATACAAAACAAATATTGCCAACATGGTATAATAACCGAATCGTTCTCCCATGTTAGCAAAAAAAGCTACCAATAGTCCTTTTGGGTGTCCTTTTAGCATATTTCCAAATTTTTTCAGTTAAGTGAGGCCAAAAATAATTAAAAAAGAAATAACTAAGGTCCTATCTTATAAAAAAAGAGGGTGGAAACCCTCTTTTTTCATTTACTCTTTTATTTTTTTACCGTGTAATAACATCGTTTCGGACTTTCGACAAGTCCAATTTTCTTTAGGTTTGAGATAATTTTTGAAACTTCTTTTTTATCAATTCCACTAAGTTCGGCAATTTCTCCTGTTTTGAGCTCTTTGCCTGCGTTTTTCATTGCATCCAATACCTTTTGTTCTTTTGCATCCATAATTTATGGTTTTTGTAATTTTCTGCAAAGAAAGTTAAATTTGTATGATTAGCCAAAAATTATTACAATTTTGTAATCGTTTTAATTTGATATCATTTCTAAAAAAATTATTAGAAAAAAATGAATTATGAAAAGGATAGTTATACTTGTTCTGTTTTCATTTGTTATTACGGGTTTTGCAATGTCCCAGTATTGTCAGTCGGAAGGGAATACGAGTTATAATACTTCCGTCACAAGGGTTATTTTCAATACAATAGATAACTCTACCGGGAAAACAAATGCATATGAAGATTACACTTATATTTCTACCCAAGTTAATATTGGCAGTACTTATTCGCTTACTGTAAATGTGAATACCGATGGAGGTTATACTGTATATGCCAAAGTGTGGATAGATTGGAATGGGGATGGTGATTTTGCTGATGCCGGTGAAGAATATGATATGGGTAGTGCTACAGGTG
>JALWKH010000121.1 GCA_026996635.1 Bacteroidales bacterium
CTAATCCTGTTGTCAGTAAAACTAATATTGCAACAACTTTTTTCATAATTATAATTTTTTATTGTTAAACAACTGAATTATCTTCTGTGACCACCACCAAAACCGCCGCTACTTCTTCCGCTGCTATGGCTTGAACTGCCGCTTGAGCTTCTTCCTGAACCGCCACTGAAACTACTTCTGCTGTAAGATGAATGAGAAGAGAAACTACTGCGGCTTCTTGACGGTCTTGAATAAGAACTTGTGCTTCTGCTTCGTGATGAAGGTCTTGAATATTGCTTGTAATTAGAGTTTCTTTGCGGACGTTGATATTTTATTGTTGACCTTCTTGTTGGTTTAGAGTACGTTCTTCTTTGTTGTTGCGGTCTGTAATGATTATTTGTTCCTCTTGGTTTTGATATTTCCCTTCTGTGTGTACGTACATTAGAGGGTCTGTAGCTTCTTTTTCTACTGTTCGTTTTTATGTTTTGTTGGGATAAGCCGGGCTTAATTTCTCCTTTAGGATTGGTCATTTGTTGCCTGCTTCTGCTTGACCTTATGCTTCTTCGTTGGCTGCTAACTTGCCTACGCTGCGGACTTTGCAAGTTTACCACATTGATTTGTTGTGGTTTGGCAACAGATTGTGTTCTAGGTTTGCTAATGGTTTGAGTTGCCGGTTTACTTGTATTAAGCCTTTGTGGCTTTTGTTGTATAGTAGATCCGCTTTGCGGTTTTTCAAGTTTCGCCGGTTTTTGTTGAATGCTGCTGTTTGTGGCAGCCGGTTTGCTCAAAGTTTGTGACGACGGCTTGCTACTATTTAATCTTTGCGGTTTTTGTTGCAAAGTTGTAGAGCTTTCAGGTTTTTCCAGCCTTGTAGGTTTTTGTTGTATTTGTGTTCCTGTTGTTGCCGGTTTGTCGGTTAAAGTCGGCTTGGAATCAATAGGCTTGGAAACAGTTGGAACATTGCTGTCCATTGGTTTGGATGCAGAAAGCCTATCGTATGTATCAACAAATGATTGATAAGTTCCGTGTTGCGGAGTAGAAGGCGATTGACTTCCAACACCTCCTCTCCTGTGAGTATGGCTTAAAGTTTGGTCATAACTGTTATAGTAATAAGGAGTATAATAGTTGTAATAAGCTCCATCATAGTAACCATCCCAGTATCCGTCCCAATACCCGTCATTGTATCCGTTCCAATATGCCCAATTATATCCAGACCAGTATGATCCCCAATAATGTGGCCTGTAGTGCCATCCGTACCAATAATAAGGTCTGTAATAAGTTCCCCACCAAGGATATCCTAAATATATGCTTACTCCCCAATCCCACGGGTCATACGAATACCAATAACAGTTTGTATAATATGAAGAATAATACGGGAAGTCCCAATCATCATCGAATCTTCTTATGCGGGAGGAATATGAATAATCATAATAATCATCGTAATAATAGTTGTTTGTTATGTATGTGTTACCGTCTTTATCTTGGTAAGATTCGGAAGAAGAGTATTTCGGTTGAAGACTATCCTGTTCGTCATAATAATACTGCGATGAATCGTTGTCTGAATAATATTCATTGCCGGATTGTTGCTGTTGATAATAACCTTGTGATTTGTTTTGTTGAGCTTGGGTGGAATTACTTTGTGTTTGTACGGAAGTTTGAACAGGTTCGGTTGATGGGTCGTAATAAACATCATCGTGATAAACTCTGGTTTGTATGGAGCATGACGATAATATCAATGCTGCCAACAATGTTAACAGATACGGTTTATATTTCATTTGTGTTTTCATAACTTTGTCCTCCCGTTTTAGTTTTTTTATTTATTTTGCAACTTATTATTTCTGATTATTAACAAGCAAATACCATACCAAAATGGCAAAAGCAATAACAAAAAGAAGTGAAAATTATTCGCAATGGTACAATGATATCGTGAAATTTGCGGATTTGGCGGAATATTCTCAAGTAAGAGGATGCATGGTAATAAAACCTTACGGGTATGCAATCTGGGAGAAAATAAAAGACCAACTGGATAAAATGTTTAAAGAAACCGGGCATGTTAATGCTTACTTCCCGCTTTTTATTCCCAAGTCGTTTTTCAACAGGGAGGCACAGCATGTAGAAGGATTTGCAAAAGAATGTGCCGTGGTAACCCACTACCGCCTTAAAGTAGATGACGAGAGCAAAAAAATAGTAGTGGACGATGACGCCAAACTCGAAGAAGAACTCATTGTGAGACCTACATCGGAAACAATCATTTGGGATTCGTATAAAAATTGGATACAATCTTACCGTGACTTGCCTATCCTTGTAAACCAATGGGCGAATGTGGTGAGATGGGAAATGAGAACGAGGTTGTTTTTGAGGACTGCGGAATTTTTGTGGCAAGAAGGACATACAGCACACGCTACCAAAGAAGAGGCAATGGAAGAGGCAATGAAAATGATTAATGTGTATCGAACATTTGCCGAAGAATGGATGGCGTTGCCGGTGTATTCGGGACATAAAACCGAAAACGAAAGATTTGCGGGTGCAATAGAAACTTATTCTATAGAAGCGATGATGCAAGACGGAAAGGCGTTGCAAGCAGGAACTTCACACTTTTTGGGACAAAACTTCTCAAAGGCTTTTGATGTTAAATTCTTGAACAAGGAAGGCAAGCTCGAATATGTTTGGGCTACATCGTGGGGTGTATCGACCAGACTTATTGGTGCTTTGATTATGGCACATTCCGACGACAACGGATTGGTACTGCCGCCTAAACTTGCTCCGTTGCATGTGGTTATTGTGCCGGTGTACAGAAAGCCGGAACAGTTGGCGGAAATAACAAAAACCGTAAACGAAAAAATATTATCGGGATTGCGTGCAAAAGGCATTACTGTTAAATACGATGATGACGATAAATATAAGCCGGGTTACAAATTCAACGAATACGAAGTAAAAGGTGTGCCGGTAAGGCTTACCATAGGTATGCGTGATATTGAAAACGGACAAGTGGAAGTGGTAAGACGCGACACATTGGAAAAGAAATTTTATCCGTTGGATAACATAGCCGATACGGTTGAAGCTCTCCTTAATGACATTCAAAAAGGAATTTTCAAAAAGGCAAAAGATTTCAGGGATTCACATACTCACGAAGTAAGCAATTTTGATGAATTTAAAGAAGTGGTTAACAACGGCGGGTTTGCTTTGGCGTATTGGGACGGCACAACAGAAACCGAATTGAAAATAAAAGAAGAAACCAAAGCAACGATTAGAGTGATACCGTTTGATATTGACCAAAACGAAGCAAAAGGCAATAAGGATGTTTACAGCGGCAAAGATGCCAAATACAAAGTGATTTTTGCCAAAGCTTATTAAGATATATGCGGGGGAAATTGTACTAAGGCAGCCTTGTGCAGGGCTGCCTTTTTTTGTTTTAAGTAATTTGAATAAGTATTTTATTTTTGTAAAAAAAAGGAAATGAAAAAACTCCTTGTTATTTCAATCTTTGAGTTTGTTTTGATGTTTTTGTTGCAATTTTTTTGGTCTAAAGCTTCTTTCTGGAAAGCAATATCGTTTTCTTTTGTTTTTACTGTTATAATGACTTCCATTTATTATTTTGTGGAGGCTGAATTCAGAGCTGAACAGAAAAGGAAAAAGAAGTTATAGTGTTAGTGAAGTTTCATAAAACAACTTTTTTATTAGATCTTTCCATTTTTGATAAACTAAATCGACCTCAAATTTTGTTAAATAAGAGATTACTAATCAGAAAATTCTTTAAAATAAATATCAATTACCCGACATTTATAACCGAAGGCTAAAGCCAAGAGGTAATCGACAATTTATTATTACCCTCACCCTAAAAGGCAAAGCTAGCCATAAATATGGATTTGTAAATAAATGGTAAACAGGCTAAAGCCAGCAATAAAATATTTCGTGATTTATTGTGTGTTGATATGATTAGCCCTGTCATTTATGGCAGGGTAGATAAAAGAGTTGTCGCAAATTGTTGGGCTTTAGCCCCGGAATGTTTTTTCTAATACATAATTTGGGTTTATTCCCTTATCTTTGCGGAATAATAATGAAGGTTTATGTCCGGCAATTTAGCAACACAACTGAAAGAAGCGGGTTTCAAGGGCGAAATATGGAGCAGCGAAGAAAAATTGGTGCTTTATTCCACAGATGCGTCAATTTATAGAATTAAGCCGCTTTTGGTTGTATTTCCTACCGATAAAGACGATTTGAAAACATTGATGTTTTTTGCTTACCGCAATTCAATCCCTGTTATACCGAGAGGCACGGGAACTTCTCTTGCAGGGCAGGTTGTCGGAAAAGCCATCATTGCTGATATTTCAAAGAATTTCAAGAAAATAATCGAGATAAACAAAGAAGAAAAATATGCGGTTGTGCAGCCCGGAGTTATACGGGACGAGTTGAACTTGGAACTGAAAAAATACGGATTGATTTTCGGCCCGGAGACTTCAACTTCGAATCGTGCCACAATTGGCGGAATGTTCGGTAATAATTCTTCAGGATCCCGTTCGTTGCGATTCGGTACCACACGCCAAAGCATTATTTCGGCAAAAGTTATTCTCTCAAACGGTGACGAGGCTGAATTCGGTCCTATTGAAGAAGAAGAATTTAACCACAAACTAAAATTAAACACGCTTGAAGGAAAGATTTACAGGACATTTCACGAACTGTTATCCGATGAGGATTTCAGGCAGCAAATTGACGAAGAATTTCCCGACAAAACAATCCACAGACGGAATACAGGTTACCCGCTTGACGAACTTGCCGGCAGCAAAATTTACGATAAAACCGGCAACAAGGAATTTAACATTGCAAAATTTCTGTCTGGCACGGAAGGCACGCTTGCTTTTGCTTACGAAATAAAGGTGAAACTTTTTGATTTGCCGCCCGATTACAAATTGCTGATTGCAAGCCAATTCGATGAGTTTTATGATGTGTTTGACGCAAATGTGGAAATACTTAAATTCAATCCTTACGCAATTGAGTTGATAGACGATAAAATTCTGAAACTTACCGAAGCTAATATCAATCAAAACAAAAACCGCTTTTTTATCAAAGGCAGTCCCACAGCTGTCCTCATAACCGAAATTGCCGCCGAAACCAAAGAAGAAGCATTGGCGGAAGCCAATAAAATTATTGACCACCTGAAGCAGAAAAATCTTGGCTATTACCACACAATAATTGAAAAAGAGGATATCAATAAAGTTTGGGAACTTCGAAAAGCTGGTTTGGGTGTGTTGTCCAATATGCGTGGAGATGCAAAGCCCGTTGGTTTTATTGAAGATACGGCAGTGAGTCCGTACCGGCTTAAAGAATACATCGCCGACATAGACAGGATGTTGAAAAACAAAGGTCTGGAGTGCGTTTATTATGCACATATCGGGTCGGGTGAGTTGCATTTGCGTCCGGTGCTGAACATTAAAGATAAGAAAGATGTTGAATTAATGCACGAAGTCGCTTTGGAAACGGCAAAAATCGTAAAGAAACACAAAGGATCTTTGAGCGGGGAGCACGGTGACGGGCTTTTGAGGTCGGAATTTATTCCCATAATTTACGGAGAAAGGATTTTCAATGCTTTCAGGCAAATAAAAGAGACTTGGGATCCGAAAAATATAATGAATCCGGGAAAAATTACCGAGCCAGTTAAGATGACAAGCAACCTGCGTTATTCGGAATATAACCCCGCAAAAATTAAAACCACATTTAAATACACTGCTACAGTGTCTTTGTTGCAAACTGCGGAAAAGTGCAACGGAAGTGCCGATTGCCGCAAAAACATTGTGTCCGGAGGTGTGATGTGTCCCACCTATATGGCAACGGGAGATGAGAACTTTACCACTCGTGCAAGAGCCAATACAGTCCGCGAATATCTTACTTCGGGACCGCTGACCAATGAAAAATTGAAAAAAATCATTGCTGCTCTTTCATTTTGCGTGTCGTGTAAATCTTGCAAATCGGAATGTCCGTCGGGGGTTGACATTACCAAGATGAAAGCCGATTTGTATCAAATCTATTACGACAGGTTTCACGCACCGCTGCGGAATATACTCATTGCAAACATTTCCAAATTTCAAGCATTGGGAAGTAAAATACCCGGATTATACAACTTTATCGTTTCGCACAAGA
>JALWKH010000122.1 GCA_026996635.1 Bacteroidales bacterium
GTATTAAATATTAATTTTTATAACATTTTTAGTATTCTTCGATATTTTGTATTTATCATTTATCCGGTAAGGTACTACCCATAAGATATTATCTGAAGAATCAGTAAGAACATAAATTTTTTCTTTTTGTACCCTGTCTATTTTTATATCTATTAAGAAATCACTTAGCTTTTTCTTGCCATTCATACCCAAAGGATAAAAGTAATCACCGTGTTGCCACTTCCTGAAATACAACGGAAATTTAATTTTTTCCAAATCAAAATAAACTGTCTTACCGCCTTTGTCAAACTTTACTTCTTGCGGAGAAATTACTTCCGCTTTTATATCAAAAGGTAAGTCCCCGGGCAATTCGTCAATGGATTTCCAAACATAAACTCTATCATCGTCATCGCTTGAACTTTCCTCAACACAAATTTTCTCCCTGCCTACATATGCCACAAAACCTTTGGGAGAAATAAACTTTGCACCTGTTTTAGCCTCTTGCATATTTCCCGCATCAGTGTAGCTGAAACCAAACCCCTCCACAAAAGAAAATAACAATTCTACCGGATAATCCGTTTCCCCCAACACAGCTTTATCAATACAATCCGCTCCTGCTTCTCGGCTTAAATACGGCTTTATTTTTTCTGCAGTAAGTTCGTTCAGCAACCCTGCCAATCCACGGTACAATGCAGTATGACTGAAAAGAGTATCAACCACGGCAGGATTTAATTCTTTAAGCAACGGCAAAACTTTATGGCGGACAAAATTCCGCTTATACTTTACAGAAGCATTGCTGCTGTCTTCACGGAAAGCCAAATTATTTTCTGCGGCATATCTCAAAATTTCTTCCCTTGTCAAAAAAAGAACGGGGCGTACAATTTTACCGTTTTTCGACTTAATTCCACCCAAACCTGCAAGCCCAGTTCCTCGCACAAGATTCAAAATCACGGTTTCGGCAACATCGTCTTTGTTGTGTGCCACGGCAATATAATCAAAACCCAACTCTTGCCTCAACTCCTCAAACCATCCGTACCTCAACTCCCTTGCCGCCATCTGAATGGAAACACCCTTATCTTTTGCATAATCCTGTGTGTCAAAACTTTTCACATAAACTTCCAGGCCGTATTTACCTGCGAGTTTCCTCACAAACGCCTCATCACCATCCGACTCTTCACCTCGCAAATTAAAATTGCAATGTGCAACCACTACCCTTTTAAATCCGCTTTTCACAAACAAATCAAGCATCACAACGGAATCCACACCGCCACTCACAGCAGCAATGATACCGTCTGTCGGCAAAAACAATTTTTGTTTGTCAATATAACCCTTAAACCTTTCTGTCATCTGGTTTTGCACGAATTTTCAAAACTGTGATATATTACGCTTTGTATTCTTGTGCGTATGCTTAATTTAAGCAATTTTTTATTATCCATTGTCGGATAAACCCTGTTTGACAGGAAAATGTAAACAATACCGTTTTCGGGATCATTCCAAACCATTGTTCCCGTAAATCCGGTATGCCCGTAACTTGCCTCCGGTGCTTCGTCACAAGTCGGTCCGATTTTTCCCTTCCTTTTTTCGGGCTTATCAAAGCCCAGTCCACGCCTGTTGTCAGGACAAAACTCGCAAGCAGTAAACTTTTTAATTGTTTGCGGCTTAAAATACCTCACTCCTCCGTACTCGCCTCCGTTAAGAAGCATTTGCATTATTTTGGCAAGGTCGTTGGCATTGGAAAACAAACCTGCGTGCCCGCTTACACCTCCAAGCATCGCCGCACCGAAATCGTGGACATAACCCTGAACGGTTGTATTCCTGAAATATGTGTCTTTTTCCGTAGGTGCAATCATTTCTTTCGGGAAACGCCTCAACGGATTGAATAATGTGTAATATGCCCCCAAAGGCTTATAAAAATTTTCCTCAACATAAGCTTCAAACTTTTCCCCCGTCATTCGCTCAATAATCACCTTGAACAAATAAAAACCGATATCGCTGTATTTGTATTCTTTTTTGTGCATCGGTGACTCTGCTATCCGCTTAAACATTTCTTTCACATAATTTGTATCCATATACATACTGTCCGCCACTTGCAGCAAAAACCTGCCCGTATCAACTTTGGAAAATATGCTGTCATACAACTTTTTGTCCTTCATAGGCTTAAGGTAGAACGGTATCCAAGGAGTGAGCCCGGCTTGGTGGGTAAGCACCTCACGAAAAGTTATATCCTTTTTGTTTGTGGTGTCAAGCCAAGGCAAATATTGAGAGAGTTTATCGTCAAGACTAAACTTACCTTGTTCGTAAAGTTTCATAAGCGACAATGTGGTTGCCGCCAATTTTGTTACCGATGCAAGGTCGTAAAGTGTGGTATCCGTTACCTTAACTTTCTTATCGTAAGTATAATAACCGAAAGTCTTGTCATAAACCACCACCCCGTTTCTTGCAACCAAAACCTGTGCTCCCGGATATGCACCTTTTTCAATGCCTTCTTCCACAATTTTATCAATCAATGCAAGTGTATCGGCATTCATATTAGCATCGGCAGGCACTCCGTATTTAAGTCTTCCGACGGGCTTTGTCGTAATGGAAGTTCCCGCCGTGTATTCTCCGGCACTCACGGGCAAAATACCACCGAATCCGTAAGCTCCGTAAATTTTTTGCGGAACAATTTTTTGCACGGTTTCGTCCGTTTCATAAGCCACTACTACGGATGCAAAATTCTTTGTTCGGATTTTATTAAGCAAATACGGACTGCCAAACAAGATAAAGGCAATTTTTTTGGATTTCAAAGCGTTTATTCGGTCAAATACTTGGGTGGGAATACCGTAATTATGCCTTGGTCTCCTTGATGATGCAAACAATGAAACAAACACATAATCATACTTTCTCAAATCGGGAATTTTGTCGCCGTATTTCAGGCTTATAGGGTCGCTTAACACATATTTGTTCATATAGTCCGCAAAAGTAGCCGGCAACTTCCCGTCTTTTGAGATTGTAACAACTGCAACTTTCTTGTCTTTTAAATCCCTGACAGGCAAAAAGTTATCTTCATTCCTTAATAAAGTTACCGCACAACTCACAAGCTTTTCTTTAAGGGCAAGCACTTTATCGTTTACCAACTTTTTATTCAAATCTGTAGTGTCCGTTTGCGGCGTTTTACCGTTAAGCAAGCCTAACCATTCCTTAAGAGCAAGCACTTTTCGCACCCTGTTGTCAAGTTCGGTTTTTCTGATTTCACCGCTGTTAACGGCTTTTGCTATTTCTTTTATTGTTTTGCCTACATCTTTCGGCATAAGCAATATTGTGTTTCCCGCAAGAAAAGCCTTTTTATTTATGGTAACCGGATCCCAATATGCCGCCACCCCTTTCATATTCAACGCATCGGTAAAAGAAACGCCCTCAAATCCAAGCGAATCGTACAACACGCCTTTTACAACAGCAGGCGACAATGTGGAAGCAATATTCGGCGTAGAATCCAACGCAGGTATGTGCAAATGTGCAACCATAACCGCACCAATGCCGGTGTTTATCAAATAGCGGAACGGATACAGATGCAAATCATACATTTTGTCGTAACCGTATCTTATTACAGGCAAAGTCTTATGGCTGTCCTTTTCGGTATCGCCGTGTCCGGGAAAATGTTTGGCTACGGCAAGCACACCGTTATCTTGCATACCACGGTAATAATAAAAACCTTTTACGGCAACTTTGTATTTATCCTCTCCGAACGACCTGTAACCGATAATTATGTTTTTGGGATTGGTATTTATATCCACAACGGGAGCAAAGTTTATGTTTATACCGAGAAGTTTACATTCACGGGCAATTTCCTGTCCCATTTTGTAAATCAAAAAATCATTCCTAACGGCACCCAACATCATTTGCCTGGGAAATTCCACGGTGCTGTCCACACGCATACTTACGCCCCACTCACCGTCTATTGAAGTCAGCAAAGGTATTTTTACGCTTTTTTGCAACTTATTCACCAAGTCTGCTATCCTGTGCGGATGACCTTTGAAAACAATCACCCCGCCCACACCGTATTTTGAAACAGTATCACCCACTTTTGCAAATGCAGCATCGTTTTGCATAGGATACACAGGCAACATCAGCAGTTGTGCTACTTTTTGTTCCGTGGTAAGAGTATTCAGAATGGAATCAACTTTCGGTGAATTGATATATTTCAAATACGGCGGTGAAATTTTTATGGTATCGACAGGCGGAACAATTAAAGCATCCTGTTTATTTCCCGCTATAGAAAAAGACATCACGGCAACCAATACCGCCAATGAAGCAACCAACAATGATATACCTTTGACTATCAGACCTTTCATACAAAACACTATAAATTACAAACTTTACAAATCTAATAAAAACTATCCCCACATTAAAAACAAAAGCCGTTTATTTTTGAAAATAATTTCTAAAGATTAAAATTTGAAAAAATTAAACGATATTCATCTCCGCATCGTTTTATAAGCACTAAACTATTTTAATTATTTTTGCATAAGTGAAATATGGTACATTAAAAAACCCAATACAACTTTTATGGAACTAACTTGGTCAGAAAAATATTTGATTTTAGCTTTAAGAACTTTGAAGCCATTTTTCATAAGACATGGTTATAGTCTTAAAGAAATCGAATATGGTTTTAGAGATGGAGATTATTTAATATTTATAGAAAATACTTTTCGCAAAAAACGTAAAGAAATTATGGTTATTTATAATCCAGGTTTCGATGTAATTATAGATAATAAATTGAGTTTGGTAAAACTTAAAAAGGAATATCCGAAATTTGCACATTTACCGGAAAATTATAAAGGTGAAGAAGCGTTAGTAAAAATATTAAAAGGTTATACAGAATTCATAGAAGAGTTGTTGTTTAAAAAATAAGCAACAATTTGAGATAAATAATTAAAAGCCAAATTAAAATTTATTACCCGAATAATGAAACAGCTTCTATTTATATTAGTTTTCAGTTACACGGCATTTTTATGCCATTCACAAACATCTTTCAATAACAATTATGAAGATTTTTTATTGAAAAGAATGTTTTTACAATAAAAAGCCGGCATACTCATTATAGTTCCTTTCCGCTTATTGCGATGTTTCAGGGAAATAAATACATAAAAATTCCTGTTACCGGTAATTTGGTTAATGAAGGTTTTGAAATTGAAAATTGTTCTCTTAATGTTTTTGATACTATTGGTAATTACATATCCTCCTCTTCTGGTTACGGGATAAAATATATTGATGGAGAAAAATTACGAATGAAAAAATATAAACCTGTTGCCAAAATAGTCAAATTTGACAAGAAAAAAAGAAAAATGATAATTAAAATGCCACTACGTTCTGTTAATAGCAACTCTTTTACTGTTTTTATAAGAGAATACAGATTAAAAAAGGGTAAATATTACATTTATTTGTCATATAAAATCGGGAACGAAACATTTCGTAGCAATAAAGCTGTTTTACTTGTTAAATAAAGTGAGATTTTCATAAAAAAACAAAATATATGATTATTGACCCGGTAATAAAATATTTTAACTTTTTAGTTACTGATTTTGGCTTTATGCCTCCGATTACTTACAATTATGTAAGGGAAATCCACACTGATTACATAAAAGACAACATTATAATCAAGATTATCTTTGATGGAAGTTATTTTTGTGAAATAATCAAGCTAAAAAGTTTAGACCACGAATTGTTGGCAGGAAAGAAAAGAAGTATAGATATAGACATAAATGATAAAAAGATTTATCCATTGTCAATGTTGGATCCTCAAAAAAAGTTGTATAATTCTGTATCCAACGATAATTTTCCTGACAAAGACTTGTGGTATTGCTCAAAATTAATCAAGAATAATCCCGAAATTCTGCAAGGAGATTTTACAAAATTTTCTTTTACATACAGATTGTTAAAAAAGGTAGGATTGAGATAAAATGAATACTGAGAATCTAAATTATTTTGAAAAAGATTATTAAAAAATATACGAATTAAAAACATATCGTTTGTTTTATTATTTATTACCGCACTTACACAGTTACACAACACTACAATAATAAATTGCGTATAAAATATATTTTCCATAAATTTGCCCTAAACACCCAAAAGTGCATTATTACACTATAGAT
>JALWKH010000123.1 GCA_026996635.1 Bacteroidales bacterium
GTCTAAGGATTGAATAAAAGTTAAAAATTATGAATAAAAGATTATTTATTAGCGTTTTGTTTTTGCTTTCTTCATTTTTTGTTTTTTCGCAAGGATGGATGGGAGCTTTAAAAATAGAATCATCTAATTGGATAGATGAGACAACTCTTGTTACAGATTACAATTCGAATGTATATGCAGGGATAAGATTTAAAACCGATTGTATTATCCAAGATACAATAGTTATACCTGCAATGGGAGTTTCTGATGCTATCATTGTTAAATATAATGAATCCGGACATCTTATTTTTGTTAAACATTTAAAGTCTACCGTTGATGTTGTTTTATCACGCATGGTTGTGGATAAAGATAACAATTATATTTATGTAACCGGAGGTTTTTCCGATACTTTGTTTTTAGATACTGATACTTTGATTGGTACGGGGGATGGTAAGGTTGACGGTTTTTTAATGAAAATGAAATTTGATGGTACTGTTGTTTGGTTAGAAAGGTTTTGTTGGGGACCAAATGTTGATAGGGGGGTAGATATTAACATAGATGATGATGACAATGTTATTTTAACCGGAATGTTTAAAGATTCTACATATATAGGAGATAATTTAGGTGTAAATACTGATTCATATTACTGGAATGGGTATAAAAATTTATTTTATGCTAAATATGATACCAATGGACATAAAATCTTTTCAAAAGTCATTGTTTCAACTAACAACACGGATTTTATAAATAGTGTTGCTATCTCAGGTAATAGATATTATTTTGCAGGATATTTTAAGAATCAAATAACCATAAGTGGTACCAATTATTTAAGTGCCGGTGGTTTTGATTATTTATTGTTTTCTACTGATTATTATGGCAATGTCCAATTTGTAAAGAATTTTGGTGGAACAGCAGATGATAGATTTAATGATCTTACAATAAAAGACGGATGTATTTACGGGGTAGGTAGTGCAGCCTCTTCTTCAATATCCGTAGATGGACAAACATTTGGTTCTCACGGCGGTGATGATATTACTGTGATGAAATTTGATTCGACAGGTCTGTTAAAATGGGTTTATATAACAGGTAACTCTTTATCGGATTATGCTTCTTCTGTTTCTGCTACAGATTCAGGACTTATAGTTTCCGGTCAGTTTACAGATGACGTAGATTTTGGAGGTACTGTTTATCATGGAGAGAGTGGAGATGCTTTTGTTATATCTATAGATACTTCCGGCATTATTAAAAAGTTTGCTCAGGCTTATGGAAATGGAACCGATAGAGCTAGAAGGAATTCTGTTGATCTGTATTCTTTGAATAATAACAGGTTTATTCTTGGTGATTTTCTGTCAGATACTCTATTTATAGGTAATGACAGTTTGATAAATACATATTCTAATAAAGTAGTTTTTTTGGCAGAATACGGTTGCCCAAAGACAAATATAGAATTTATTACACTCTCAGATATTGCTTGTTACGGGGATTCTACGGCTTCAATAGTTGCTAATCCTCTTGTAGGTGTTTCACCTTTTTCATATCAATGGAATACCGGAAGTACCAGTGATACTTTGACAAACCTTCCAAGTGGGTGGTATAAAGTTACCGTAACAGATGCTAACGGATGTTTACAAATAGATTCTGTTTTTGTAAATCAACCTGCTAAACTTTCTGCTGTTCTGGAAGTTAATAATGAATCTTGTAATGGTGGAGACGGACATATAGATTTAACGGTCAGCGGTGGTACTCCACAATATTATTATTCATGGTCAACCGGAGATACAACTGAAGATTTGAATAATCTAACTAATGGGAATTATTTAGTAACAATAACCGATGTTAACGGATGTACTTTGATTGATTCGGCAGTTGTTAATCCTTATGATACAATTTCACTTGTTGCTAATATCTCAAATGAATCTTGTAACGGTGCAGACGGTAAAATTTCCGTATCAGTAAACGGTGGACAATCTCCTTATACATTTAATTGGAGTAACGGTGATATTTCTAATGTTGCAGACTCTTTAACTGCCGGAACTTATTATGTAACGGTTTCAGATTTTAATGGTTGTTCCCGAATAGATTCATTTATCGTTGAACCGTATGATACTATGGAGGTGGTATTTAATATTGAAAATGAAACCTGTACAGGAAATGATGGTAAAATTACAATAGCTGTAAATGGTGGTCAATCTCCTTATACATATATTTGGAGTAATGGAGATAATACCTCTCAAATCACAGACTTACAAGCAGGTGTTTACTCTGTCACTGTAACAGATGCAAACGGTTGTTCTGTTGTTGATTCCGCACAAGTAATGCCTTTTGTGGATATGCAAGCGGCATTCTCAATAAATAATGAAACTTGTGAAGGTAATGACGGTGTTATAACTGCTATAGTTACTGGTGGAACACCACCGTATTCCTATGTTTGGGCAAACGGAGACTCTACCAATCAAGCAGATTCGTTAGCTCCGGGTTATTATGCAGTAACAATTACGGATCATAACGGATGTCAATTTGTTGATTCCGCACAAGTTTTGGCTTATGAACCTATAGTTACATATTTGAATGTTACAAATGAAACTTGTAACGGAAATGACGGGAAAATAAATCTTGTAGTTACCGGTGGAGTACAGCCTTATTCATATTTGTGGAATAATGGAGATACTTTGGTATATGTTGACTCTTTAGCTGCAGGTGTTTATACCGTAACGGTAACCGATGCAAACGGATGTACAAAGGTTGATAGTGCAGAAGTGTTGACTTATACTCCAATTCAAATAACAAGTGAAATAACTCTTGCTTCGTGTCACAACAATGATGGTGCGATAGATATTTTTGTTGCAGGTGGAAACCAACCTTATACTTATTCTTGGAGTAACGGAGATACAATTCAAGATATTGACAGCCTTTCAACAGGTATATATTATGTAACGGTAACCGATGCAAACGGTTGTCAAATGCTTGATTCTATAAATGTTGGTCAACAATTACCTCCTTCGATAAATTTGAGTGCAACAACTATAAATTGTGTCGGAGATTCTTCAGTACAATTATCAGCTCAAGTTTCAGGAGACAATTCCCCATACACTGTAGTATGGTATCAAATTGTGGACACAACTGTAAATTATCTCGATACGGCTACTGTGGTTAATAATCAATATGCAGGAGTTTATTTTGTAAATGTAATTGACAATAATAATTGCGTATTTTCCGATACAATCAGAGTGGCGGCACCGGATACCATCAAGTTGACATTCAAGGTTACTCCCGAAAATTGTAAAAACACACAAACAGGTGCAGTAGAATTAACGGTTACAGGTGGTTCATCTGATATTTATTTCTATGACTGGAGCAATGGGGCAACTACCAAAGATTTAGAAAACATATCTACAGGTACCTACTATGTAACTGTTACGGATTTGAATAACTGTTCCGTTTCTGATAGTGTTTATGTACCGTTAACTGAAAATGATTGTAATGTAGATTTGGTTATTTACAACATTATTACTCCAAACAACGACGGTCAAAATGATGTGTGGACAATTGGCAATATAGAAAATTATCCGGAAGTGCATATCGATATTTATAACGAATGGGGAAATTTGGTTTATTCAACGGATGGATATGACGAACCTTGGGATGCAACGGATAATAATGGTAAAAAAGTTGCCGCAGGTACTTATTATTACATTATAAAGTTAGGCAATGGTGTAACTTATAGTGGTTATTTGACAGTAATGTATTAAAAATAAATTAAATAGATTATGAAAAATCTTAAAAAACTATTTATTATTCTACCGTTAGTTTTTATGGCGGTGGTATCAAAGGCACAACAGTTGGATTCATATAGTATGTTTTATAATGATCTCTATCTCGTCAATCCTGCTTATGCCGGTATAACTGACGGGTTAATGTTAAGTTCCGCAATAAAACAAAAATGGAGTGGATTAAAAGGTGCTCCTTCTTTTCAGACACTTAGCGGACACACCCGCTTTTCGGATGAAATGGGTGCAGGTGGAAGAATCTATAATTACAGTGCCGGAATGGAAAGACGAACAGGAATAGAAGGTACTTATGCTTACAGGCTTAAGATGAGCGGGAGCATGTATTTATCAATGGCTCTTTCAGCCTCTTTGTTTCAGTATTCATTGGATAAAACAATGGTTTTCGCAAAAGATAACGATGACTTGGCAATATTGAGCTCAACAGATAAAATGATTGTTCCGGATTTTAATTTCGGTATGATTTTTTATGATGAAGATAAACATTATTACACAGGTATATCTGTTTACCAGCTAATGGGAAGAAAAATTTCCCTATTAAACTCTGATAATCTTGAAAACAGGCAATTAAGGCATTACAATTTTACAGGTGGTTATTTTATGGATGTTAATGACAATATAGGCATAGAAAGTGCATTGTTGTTAAAATTTATAGAACCCGGATATGTTCAGTTTGATATAAATGTAACAGGAACATTTATGAAGATGTTTAGTGTTGGAGTTTCTTATAGAACCGATAATGCTATTGTTGCTATAATGGGATTAAAGGCAGGTAATTTTAGATTTGGTTATGCTTATGATTATACATTAATGGATATCGGTAAGTATTCTGTCGGATCTCATGAGATATTCTTAAGCTATCGTTTTGGAAGTAATAGTGATTCTGCAACGAAATTTTAAAAGATTTAATAATCTTTTGAAATAAAAAAGGCGGCTTTTGCCGCCTTTTTTATTATTTGATTTGTGTGTGTTTTATTCAAATTCTTCCATTGTTTTCTTAAATATATCTATTGCTTCTCTCAATTGTTCTTCATTTATTACCAGTGGTGGTGCAAATCGGATAATATGGTCGTGAGTTGGTTTGGCCAACATACCGTTTTCTTTCATCCTTACGCAAACATCCCAAGCAGTTTTTCCGTTTTTAGGTCTGATAACCACTGCGTTTAATAATCCCTTACCTCTTACTTCCTCTATCATATCTGATTTGATAGCTTTAATTTCATCACGGAAAATTTGTCCCAATTTATAAGCATTTTCTGCAAGGTTTTCTTCTTTTACAACTTCCAATGCGGCAATAGCTACTTTTGAAGCAAGTGGATTGCCTCCAAATGTAGAACCGTGTTCACCCGGTTTGATAGTAAGCATTATTTCGTCATCAGCCAAAACTGCTGAAATAGGCATTGCGCCGCCTGATAATGCTTTACCCAAAATTAAAATATCCGGTCTCACATCTTCATAATCACAAGCCAGCAGTTTTCCTGTTCTTGCAATACCGGTTTGAACTTCATCTGCTATGAAAAGAACATTCTTTTCTTTACACATTTCGTAAGCTTTCTTCAAATAGCCATCATCAGGTACATATACTCCTGCTTCTCCTTGTATGGGTTCTACCAAAAATCCTGCAACATTCGGATCTTGAAGTGCTTCTTCCAAAGCATTCAAATCATTATAAGGTATCTTGATAAATCCGGGAGTGTATGGACCAAAGCCTTTGTATGCAGTAGGGTCTGTACTCATTGAGATTATTGTTATTGTTCTTCCGTGGAAGTTTCCGTCACAAACAATTATTTTAGCTTCATTTTCCGGAACACCTTTCACTTCATAAGCCCACTTTCTACATAATTTCAGAGCTGTTTCGTCTGCTTCGGCACCGGTATTCATCGGTAACACTTTATCATATCCAAAGTATTTTGTAATATATTCTTCAAATTCCCCCAGTGCACTATTGTAAAATGCCCTTGATGTCAGAGTTAATTTTTGGGCTTGTTCTATCATCGTGTTGATAATCTTGGGATGGCAATGTCCTTGATTTACTGCTGAATAAGCAGACAGGAAATCATAGTATTTTTTTCCTTCTACATCCCAAACATATACGCCTTCTCCTTTTTCAAGAACAACAGGTAGCGGGTGATAGTTATGTGCCCCGTACTTTTCTTCTCTTTTGATGTAATCTTCAGTTGTCATTTTTTTTATTTCCATAGTTTCTCAAATTTTTAATTGTGTCGGGTGTAAAAGTAATATTTTTTTTTGAAATTTTTGTTTGATAATTTTCACCGTAATAAAAAAAATGATTATTATTGCATAAAATTTTAC
>JALWKH010000124.1 GCA_026996635.1 Bacteroidales bacterium
GTCTTATAATAAATGCCGCAACATAATCTTTTAACACATTGCGTGTTTCGTCTGATTTCAACTTATACTTCAGGTTTTGTTTTTTCGCAAATTTCATAAATGCTTCCCAAATGCCGTGATTCATCAGCCACTTGTACATTTTTTGCGGGCTGTTTATACTTTTTAGTGTTTCCCTGTGTTCGTTTGAAAATTTGAAAGCAAATCTGTAAGGCAAGTTTTTTGCCATAACTTCATAATAAAAATCATCATACCTGTTTGTGTCAACGGGCACAAAAATATCTGGCATAATTCCACCGCCGCCATAAACAACTTTTCCTTTTGGAGTGGTATATTTCAAACTGTCGGGGAAGTGAATGCTGTCTTTATTTACAAGTTCGCCGTCGTAATATCTTTTGGTTATTTCTTTGTAATAATCTTCCACCCCTTTGTTGTAGCTGCGTTGGATGCACCTGCCTGTCGGGGTGTAGTACCTTGCTATTGTGAGCCTTACGGTAGATCCGTCGGAAAATTGCATAGGTTCTTGTACCAACCCTTTGCCAAACGAACGTCTGCCTATAATTACTGCTCTGTCATTGTCTTGCAATGCTCCTGCTACAATTTCGCTGGCGGATGCACTCCATTCGTCGATTAGTACTGCCACTTCGTCGTTCAGGCACAAATCGTGTCCGGTTGCCTGGTAAACGGTTTTAGGTTGATGCAATCCTTTTATGTAAAGAATGGTCTTCCCTTCCGGCAAAAATTCATCTGCAATTTTTATGGCAATTTGCATATATCCGCCCGGATTGCCGCGAAGGTCAAGTATTAGTTTGTGTACGCCTTGTGCGTGCAATTTCTTTACAGCTTTTACAAACTCGGTATAAGTGTTTTGAGCAAAACGGCTGATTTTTATGTACCCAATATCATCTTTTACTTTGAATGAAACATCAACGCTTTTTATAGGAATTACATCGCGTGTTATCGTGTAAGAAACCGTATCTTTTGTAATAGGTTTTATTACAGTGATTTTTACTTTGGTGCCTTTTGGACCTTTTATTCTTTTCATTATTTCCGTAGTGCTTTTGCCTACAATGGAAGTATCGTCCACCATTATTATTTTGTCGCCGGGCAACAGGCCGCTTTTTTCGGAAGGTCCGCTGGGAATAACACCTACTACAACTACCGTATCATTTTGGACGTTGAAGTATATGCCTATTCCTTCAAAATTGCCGGACATTTCTTCATTTTCGGCTTTGGCTTCTACAGGTGGTATGTAAACTGAGTGAGGGTCAAGGTCTTTTAGCAGAAGTTGAATAGCCTTTTCTTGCAAACTGTCTATGTTAACGCTGTCCACATATTTATCTTTTATTGCTTCAAGTACTTCATCTATTTTGTTTTTCGAGCTGTATTGGTATAAAAGATTGGTAAATTCTTTTGTCAGGCTTGCGGAATTATTGTATTGATCTACTTTTTTTCCGAGTTCAAATGCTGCTACAAAAATGAAAAATATCACCAACGGTTCAATTATCAGTAACCATTTATTTCGTTTTTTACCGTTATCCATTCTTATTTGATTTATGCGTGCAAATGTAGTTATTTTTGTGTGTTTTATAAACCATTGGTTTTTCTAATTATTGTTTTTGTTTTAAAAGGTGTCTTATCTGTATTCCGAATTTATCCGGTTTATATATAATCTTTATGGTTTAATATTTACAATAAATTGCCTTTTTACATCTTAAAATGGTTAATTTTGTGATTATAATAAAAAATGATTGCAAATGAAAAAAAGTATTTTGTGGCTTTTGTTTATTCTTGGGGGGTTACAAGGATTCTCGCAAATAAATTTTACCGTTCCTGCAGAAAAAATAAATCTTTCCATTCAACCCGGAATAACCGATACGATAAGGGGTAGTGCCGTTATTCAAATTGTGCCTGATGCCGATAGTATAAACACCGTTTCCTTGGATTTGCTGAAAATGGTTATTGATTCCGTTAAATTGGGCGGATATACCCAGTCTTTACAGTATGCTTATAATGATACGGTTCTCTCGGTAAATTTACCGTCATATTATTCAAATCAAGATACCTTATTGTTTACGGTATGGTATCACGGCAAGCCTGTCATTGATCCGTCGGGTTGGGGCGGATTTTATTTTAGCGGTAATATTGCTTACAATCTGGGAGTCGGATTTGAAGATATTCCGCACAGTTACGGCAGAGTATGGTTCCCTTGTGTAGATAATTTCAATGTAAAGTCTTTATACGAATTTAATATCAGAGTGCAAGACGGTAATGTGGCTGTATGTAACGGATTGCTCGAAGATATTGACAGCACTACTTACGCAGGTGAAAGAGTCTATAAATGGGTGTTACATCAACCTATTCCTTCGTATCTTGCTTCGGTTGCCGTCGGTCCTTATGTGGCTTACACTGATACTTTTAACGGACAAAACGGAGTTAAACCAATACTTATTTATACTCCGCAAACTTATGCTTCTAAAGTTGCAGGCAGTTTTTCAAACTTAAAAAATATCCTTAACGGTTTTGAACAATATTTCGGACCTTATATGTGGGACAGGGTCGGATATGTTGCTGTTCCTTTTAATTCAGGTGCTATGGAGCACGCTACCAATATTGCATACCCTCAAGTGTGTATAGACGGTACACATACTTACGAGTCGCTGTATGCGCACGAATTATCACACCATTGGTTCGGTGACTTTATAACAACGCCTTCTTCTTACGAGATGTGGATAAATGAAGGCTGGGCTACATTTGCCGAATCGTTTTTCAATGAATTTTTGTATGGAACGGATGCTTACATCAAATACATTAATAATGTTCACGCCAAAGCATTGAAAGACGGTGCTTATGATGATGGCGGTTGGTTTTCGTTAGATAGTGTGCCGCTGAATGTTACATACGGAACAACTTCGTACAACAAAGGTGCAAGTGTTGTTCACACATTACGCTATTATATGGGTGACGATAAATTTTTTCCTTCAGTCAGGCAAATGTTAAATGAACACGCTTGGGAAAATGTTTCAAGTATTCAACTGCGAGATTATTTGTCGCAATATAGTGGTATTGATTTAACGGACTTTTTTGATGCTTGGGTATTTTCGCCGGGTTACTTGCATTTTTCGGTAGATTCGTTTACCGTACAACCTGGTTCACAGGGTTACGATGTCCATCTTTATATCAGGCAAAGGCTTTACCATAAAGACAATTTTGCAAACAATAATATTGTCGAGTTTACATTGGTGGATACTTTGAGGAATTTATCCACATACAGGATAAAATTTTCTGGAGAACATTACGATACCATTGTACATTGTGATTTTTATCCGCAATATGCCATTACCGATTTGTATAATCATACTTTGGATGCTTCCACTTCCGATTATAAAGTGTTTGCCACAACAGGAACATATTCCTTTAATAATGAATTTTTTACTTTAACCGTAGCCGGAACTGTAAGTGATACGGTTTTTATAAATGTTAAGCACAATATGGTTCCGCCCGACGATTTTATTTCACCTGTAGAAGGCTTATCGGTTGTTGGCAACAGATATTGGAAGATTACCAATGTGTTTCCGCAAGATTTGTATTATCAGGCTAAATTTTATTTCGGATCATCAGGAACTACTGCACATTTGGACGACGGAGTGATAAATTTTCCTGTAGATTCACTTGTGTTGTTGTACAGACGTAATGCTTCGGATAATTGGCATATTACGATGTCTCACGCAACAGGTTCTTCATATTCGGGCTATATTATTTTAGACGAACCATTGAAGTCCGGTGAATATGCTTTGGGACAAAAAAACGGTTATATACCAAGCGGATATGTGAAATTATACGATAGCATAAAAGTGTATCCCAATCCGGCAAAAGACTACATAATAATTGATGTGTCGGATAAAAATATAGATTCATTGGTAATTTATGATTCTGTTGCTCATAAAGTAATGAAAAAGAATTTGCATAAAGGCAGAACTAAACTTGCAACCGACAAATTGCCAAAGGGTAATTATGTTTTTGTTTTTGAAACGAAAAACGGCAAAAATAAAATATCAAAAAAAGTAATTTTGAAATAAGGTGAAAATAGAAACTTTTGCGGTGTAAAATCCGTAAATAAATATAGATATGAAGGCAAACAAAAATATATTACTTCTGATAATTATTTCTGTCATTTCTGTTTTTACTGCCCGTTCTCAAAGTTGTAGTATTACTTCCAAAGCAAATGATATTATTCCCGATAAAAAATGTGCTCCCGTAACAGTTAGTTGGGAAGTGGTTTACAGGGGTGTGGACGACGGCGGCACACAAGTTAATATCGTATTTGATTGGGACGACGGAACTTACGATACTTTACCAGCTAATAATACAGATCCTTCCACTCAAGAATGGTCTGTAACCGCTACACACGTGTATCCGCAAGGTGGCGACCAGTGCGTATATTATCCGGAGGCTTCATTGCAAGTAAACGGTGTGGTTTGTACAAGCTCAGCCCAGCAGCAAATGGTAACAGTGTGGGATGTAGATACTGCAAACGGTGGTCATATGGAAATAAATCCGCATATTTATCATATATGTGTGGGCAACGATGCTACCGTTACTTTTCAAGATGTGAGCCAGTTTAACTGTGTGCCGCCGGTGGAGGAGGATAACCCTAACGAGACAACTCGTTGGACACAATGGATTTATGGTACGGATTACACAATCAACGGAGTGCTTATTGACGGACAAACCGTAACTTTCCCCGATACCGGTGCTGTTGTTGCAATTACTCCGCCGCCTGTTTGGAGTCCACAACCGCCGAATGAATACAGTTTGCCTATTTATGTGCCTGCTACAGCACAAGTCGGACAGTATTTTGAGGTTACTTTGCGTAATTGGAATTATTGTAATCCCTATGACGACCCTTCTATTCCCGGTCCGCCTGCCGATACGGTAAACGGCGACCACGATCCTGTTACAACTACCGCTCTTATTATAATTGAACCATATCCGGATGCTACTATTGATACAGCAGGTCCTTTTTGTGCCAATGACCAGCCTGTAAATCTTACTGCTGCTACATCGGGAGGTATTTGGTCGGGTGACGGCATTACGGATTCTTTGGCAGGAACATTTGATCCTTCTGTAGCTGGTCCGGGTTTACACACTGTTTATTATTGGGTTACTAACGGATACGGTTGCGAAGGTACCGATTCGGCACAAATACTTGTTTACAGCATTCCGCATCCGAATATTTTGCCGGGCAATGTTGCGACGGTATGTCCGGGAAATGATTTGCAATTGGACGGTAACCCTACGCCCGGTGACGGAAATATCGTTTCACATTTATGGTCGGGAGATGTAGGAAACTTGAATGCTACTAACATACAAAATCCCATCTTTAATTCCACACAAAGCGGCAATTACAATATGGTTTATACTGTAACTGACGACAACGGTTGCAGTGATTCGGAACCTGTAACGGTATCCGTTTCAC
This sequence comes from Bacteroidales bacterium, assembly GCA_026996635.1. Taxonomy (GTDB): domain Bacteria; phylum Bacteroidota; class Bacteroidia; order Bacteroidales; family JALTDM01; genus JALTDM01. The sequence goes on from JALWKH010000124.1 coordinate 5,477, forward strand.
AAATTACGGTTGATATTTTGCCACACCCTGCGGACCCGTGTGTCAATGAAGATTTTCAGCTACACGGCAATGTGTCGGGAGGGACAGGCAATTATACATTTTTGTGGACGGGAGAAGTTTTGCCTTTGTCTTCTACTACTGTTCAAAATCCTGTGTTTAATTCATCGGTTGCCGATACTTTTTCGCTTGTTTTGACAATTACGGATGATAACGGTTGTACGGGTGTTGATTCAACGGATGTTATCACATATCCGTATCCTACACCTTACGCAGGTGAAGACGACAGCATTTGCGGACTGACATACCAACTCAATGCAACACCTTCAATTGCCGCAGGGCATTGGTATTTGCTTAATGGTCCGGGTACGGCAAGTTTTTCTGATAATACTTCGCCTACTTCCGATGTAACTGTATCCGATTACGGCAGTTATGAGTTTGTGTGGAGGGAAGTAAACGGTTCCCATTGTATGGTTGAAGATACCGTTAAAATAAATTTTGTGGAAACTCCTGTTGCAGATGCGGGTAATGATGTTTCGGTTTGTGGTGTCTCAGCTGAAATAAGTGCCAATCC
>JALWKH010000125.1 GCA_026996635.1 Bacteroidales bacterium
AACATACTAAATTAACAGAATAAACCGAATTGTACTTGATTTTTCCATTTTTACCGCAGATGTTAAATTAAATTTATTAATTTTGCCGTACTAAAAACTTTAGTATGAGTAAAAAAAAGAATGAAAACATTAAACGGGAAATAGACTGCATAAAATGTATAATTAGTGACGACTCCATATTTTCTACATTAACACTTCCACAAAAAGAAAAAGTAATTGAAAATCACATTTGTTCGTTTTATTCCAAAAACTCAATAATTTACAAAGAAGGAGATAATCCTATTGGTTTAATATGTCTGGTAGAAGGCAAAGTTAAGTTATACAAAGAAGGGGTAAACAATAAAGAACAAATTGTTAGACTGGTAAATGAAAACGGCTTTATAGGATACCGTGCTCTCTTTGCAAGAGAAAAATACAATTCCACAGCAGCAACACTCGAAGATTCGGTTATTTGCACAATAGAAAAAGACCTTGTTTTTGAAATAATGCGTGAAAACCACAACTTTACATTGGAGATTATCAGAAGGCTTGCTACCGAGTTAGGATTTTCCACAACCCGTTCTGTATCACTGACTCAGAAACATATTCGTGGCAGGCTTGCAGATGCGTTACTTTTTCTTAAAAAGACCTACGGTGTAGATGATGAAAATAACATAAATGTATTGCTTGCAAGAGATGACTTGGCAAATCTCGCCAACATGACTACTTCCAATGCAATCAGAACTTTATCAAACTTTGTAGAAGAAGGTGTTATAAAAGTAGACGGAAAGAAAATAAAAATTGTAGATTTAGCCAAACTACGAAGAATAAGTGAAATCGGCTAAAATTTTTTGTTAACCAAATTTTTTCGATATGAGTGAAAAACTATCTGATTACAATAACATCACAAGGGTTTTTGACCTTTTGACAAATCTCAAAGAAAATTACAAAAAAGATGTTATCATTGGTACCAAAAAAAAAGGTAAATGGATAACATACTCTACGGAAGAATTTTATAAACTCACCCAATATTTCAGTAGCGGGCTTCTCGAATTGGGATTCAGACAAGGAGACAAAATAGCTACAATAACAACTAATACCCCGGAATGGAACATTATTGATATGGCTTTGGCTCAACTCGGCATTATTCATATCCCTATTTACCCAAACCTTTCAAAAGATGAATACAATTATATCATAAATCATAGTGAGTCTGTTGCAGCATTTGTTTTTGATCAAAAACACTTTAACATTTTAAACGAAATAGCAGAAAATATAGAACCTTTAAAAAATCATATTTACGGATTTAATCCCATACATGGTGTCAAATGTTGGAAAGAAATATTGGAACTTGGTGAAAAATCTTTCGAAAAAAACAAAAACATAATAGAACAAATAAAAAGCCAAATTAAAGAAGATGACCTTCTGACAATTATCTATACATCAGGGACAACAGGCGTACCCAAAGGTGTAATGCTGACTCACAAAAATATACTTTCAAACGCAAAAGCTACAGCTAAAATACACCCGCTGACTTATAAACACAAAGTCGTAAGTTTCCTGCCTCTGTGCCATGTTTATGAAAGGATGCTAAACTACCTTTATTTACTTAAAGGAATGACGATATATTATATAGGCAACCTCTCTGAAATCGCTAAACAAATAAAAGAAATTAAACCCGACTCTTTTAATACCGTACCACGCGTTTTGGAAATATTTTATGACAAAATAATTGCAACAGGAAAAGATCTTGAAGGTTTTAAAAAGAAACTGTTTTTTTGGGCTATTGACCTTGGTTTTAAATATGACATTTACGATATAGACTGGAAGTATAAACTTAAATTACAAATTGCCAGGAAGTTAGTCTACAAAAAAGTAAGAGAAGCACTTGGTGGGAATTTGAAGATGATTGTCTCTGGCGGATCGGCACTTCAAGTAAATTTACAAAGACTGTTTTGGGCATTGGGCATAAAAGTCATTGAAGGTTACGGACTTACCGAAACATCTCCCGTTCTAACAGTAAACAGACTTGAAGCACCCGACATAAAATTCGGAACAGTTGGACTGCCTCTGGAAGGTGTAACCGTAAAACTGGCTGAAGACGGTGAAATCCTTGCCAAAGGACCAAACATTATGCAAGGTTATTACAAAAACGAAGAAGCCACAAAAGAAGTAATCGATGAAGATGGCTGGTTCCACACAGGTGATGCCGGTATTTTTGTAGATGGCAGATTCCTTAAAATAAACGGTCGAAAAAAAGAAATATTCAAGCTGTCTTCGGGTAAATATATTGCACCTCAACTTATTGAGAATAAATTAAAATCTTCTCCACTAATTGAGCAAGCAATCGTTATAGGAGAAAACAAAAAATTTGCTTCCGCAATAATTTCTCCTAATTTTGATTACCTGCATTTTTACGCGAGCAAGCACAAAATCCATTTCAACAACAATAAAGAACTTGTAGAACATCCGCAAGTAATAAAAAGATTCCAAAAAGAAATAAACGAAATAAACAAACAACTGGCTCAACACGAAAATATCAAGCGTTTCAGGGTTGTACCGGATATGTGGAGCTCTATGACAGGCGAACTGACTGCAACTCTTAAATTAAAGCGGAATTATTTACACAAGAAATATGAACATATTATGAATGAAATTTACAAAACGGAAAATGAATTTTAATGTATAAAAAAATCAAAATTCCATTCATCATAGCCCCGTTGCTTTATTTGGCACAGTGGGGCTTTTTTATTTTTTATCATTCGCAATTCCAATTGTTAAAAATCGGTGTTGCCACAGGAACAATTGCTTTTTTCATTTATCTACTGGAAAAAAATTATCCTGTTATTTCAGACAATTACCGTACTTCAATGTTTGTATTTTTTTCCACAATGATTCCTATTTTCACAAATTTCGTACAACCTTTTTTGTTACTTGCCTTTATCAGTTTATTTTTCCTCTTAGTTAATTCACCTAATTCTCTTAAAATATCAGGTTATCTAGGCATAATAACAGGCATTGTTCTACTAATAAACTCATACATCGGGTTATACACGGCAGTTTTACCATTAATATTTATTTTCACCCTGGGAGTAAAAAAATTCAATTCATTCTTAATATTTATTCTGTCAATATTGGAAATTTTTGTACTATACTTCCTTTCTGGATATATTTGGGGCTTACAATTTCATCAACAACAGTGCTTTGAATACAACAACATGAAAATCTTTTACTTATTCCTTATATTTTCCCCAGTGTTTACTTTTTTAAGTATGCGGGACTTTTTTAAATTTAAAATAAATAAACGAAAACATATTTCGGCTGTAAATACAATAATTCTTTTCTCACTGGTATTCTTTTACATAACTCACTACACTATCTTTCTCGGAATCATACCTTTTCTATGGGCATTAGTAAGTTATATGCAAGAGAAAAAAGCCGACAAGGATTTATTACTTAAACTTACCGCAATATTATTTTCCGTTGCCTATGCTACAACCGTTTATGCATAAAAAAACCGCTCCCCGTCATACAACAACGAGGAACGGCATATAGCAAATTAAATTGGTCTTTAAACTTCGGAAAATAAAATATCGTATGGTCTGCTAATTTCGTCGGCAAGTTCGTTTATACCAATGTACCTGCTCTTTCGTATCAGTTCTCTACCTTCGAAAAACACAAGCAAAGTAGGAATGGTAAATACTCTGTTTTGTGCAGCTACATCGGGCAATGCCTTTGTATCTACATAATAAAACTTAACTTCCGGATATTTTTCCTGAAGCATCTCGTAAACCTTAGGTTTCAGCACCTTACACACATTACAATCATCATTGGAAAAATAAAACAGAATCCCTCTGTTATTTATTCTTAATTCCTCAAAATGTTCGAAATCTTTAACCTTTGGATATTCCATCTTCTTAAATTTTTGAGCGTGCAAATTTAATAATTTTTTATTTCTTCTTACCTAATTTCTTCAAATCCGAAGGCAAAATTCCATCCGGATGCTTTTTGTCTATCATGTGGTAATCAAAATAATACATATTTGCATTCAAGTTGTCAAAGACCACTTTCCAACACCTTGCTTTACGCTTTGTTCCTTCAGGTCCTACTTTGTGGAAGAACACTATATCTTTTCCTTCGTCAATAGCTTGTTCCAATTCGTCACGGCTAACTATTTTGAAAGGATAGGGATATAATTTTTTTATTTCTTTTTCGCTGTCACAACCGGGTGTCAATTCTTCTTTGGCAAGGTACAAAGTCTTATTGTGAATCTGCGGTATTTGCTTGGTATAGAATGACTTAACATTTATTTTGTTTATTTCGGGATGTTTTTTTACATTCAAAATATGATTTTGCAAGAACTTTATCAGAACCGGAATTTTATAAGCATAAGTTTCCTCGTCGACTCCGTAATAAGAAAGCGGGATGTTGGCTATTTGCGGCATATCCTTAAAAGTACGATACTTGCCGCCAAGTGACACACTGAAAAACTCATACTGTGCTTTTGTCTTATCTTTTTCGAAAAATACACGGTCAACAGTCAAAAAAGAGTACTTCGGGTCTTTTCTGTATTTTTCGAGTTCCGAAGGCTTAATAAACTTATATGGCGTAATTTTCCAATATTTTTCAATAGCCTCTTTAATCTTAAAATTGTAATCACTCATCGGATTGTCATCATAAACTACCATCAAAGTAGTTTTAAAAAACTTATCCAAGTTTTCCCTGTCAGGTACTGTAATTTGTGAAAACGATACAAACCCGTACAAAATAAAACCGAATGCAAACAAAATTTTCTTTTTCATTTGTTTATGTTTTTTATTCTGTTTTTTCAACCTTCTGTTTCTCCAAGTGAAACAAAGAGATTCCGAAATATTAGAGAACCTGAAACGAGTTCAGGTTGACGTTGTTCAAAATGACGTTTTCAGAATGACATTGTTCAAGGAACAACACAACACTAACAAATATTTAATTAACACGTTAACAATTAACCAATTAGCAAATTAATCTATCCAATCTTTCTCTTCGGCTTAACAAGCACTTTACCAAGTTTTGCAATATCAATCCCCGAAAAATTTCCCGAGCTCATCATAAGCAAAACAGTATTGCCAAAATCATAATTCATTTTCAAATGCTTAATCAATTCGTTTCGGTCAGTCATCACAACCAAATCACTGCGGTCAAATCCGTCTATAACATCCTTTTCGTCAATCATCGGAAGCCGTTTTAGTTCAAGAGTGTGCCTGTTGTAATAAACTATTGCCTTATCAGCGGCATCTAACGCACCTTTGTATTGCGGCAGAAACTCCTTATTCAAACTGCTGTAAGTATGCAATTCAAACACTGCAATTAGCAACTTTTCGGGATATTTCTCCCTCACAGACTTCACAGTAGCCTTAACTTTGGAAGGTGCGTGTGCAAAATCACTAAAAACAATCAAGCCCTTGTCATCAAAAACTTTTTCCAACCTCTTACCTGTGCCCTCAAAAGTCGATATTGCTTTGTAAAACTCTTCGTCACTCACGCCCAAAGCATTACACAATGATTTGGCAGCAGACAGGTTTTGCATATTGTGGCTTCCGAACACCCTGACTTCTACATCTCCGTAATTTTCGGTTTTCAGAAACGTTTTTCCGTCCTTTTCAAAATAAGGATGCGTATCATAAGGTATCTTTTCTATATCATTTTTTATATCCGCCACTACCTCACGCAGATTTTCATCTCCCTCAAAATAAAACAACTTACCACCTTTTTCCATCTTATCGCCAAAGATGCGAAATTGCTTTTTGTAATCCTCAAAAGTCTTGAAAACATTTATATGATCCCATGCAATTCCTGTCAAAGCAGCAAGATGCGGTTTATAATGGTGAAACTTAGGCGAAGGGTCAAGCGGAGAAGATAAATACTCATCTCCCTCTATAACAATAATTTCCGCATCGCTCAATCGCACGGTACCGTCAAAACCTTTTACCGACGAACCTACAACATAATCAAAATCAACACCCGCATTTTTCAATACGTGCATA
>JALWKH010000126.1 GCA_026996635.1 Bacteroidales bacterium
TTTTTCACCAACCAGCCCTTGTAAAACAGGCTTGCAAAACCTGAATATTTTGGCAAAGAAACATTATTTGTTGTGGCTTGCCTCATCATTGCAGTTAACGACCAACCAATATGCCACCAACCACCGACACTTTTTACTCCGTAAAAAACAGAAGCCACGGTTTCATTCAAATTGTGCGGCACTCCAAGTGAATCGAAAAGCACCGGATTGTTAGCCATTTCACCACCTAGCAATAAATAATTACGCTTATAGCCTGCGGAAAATACATAAGACGACCCGGCAACTTTTTTCAAATCAGTATTGTAAACCACATTATTGAAATTCAAAGATTTGTAATAAAAATCCGGTCTGTAAACATAAAACTTTGCATTGCCCGACAAGGTGATTTTTTTCGTCAAATTGATTTTTGCCTTAACATCCGACACCGTTGAACCCTGATGATATCCGCTAACAAAAGTCTTTACCTTGGCAAACAATGAAAAAGCGGAAGTATTGAATTTCAGTTCCCCGATAGCAGGCACATCGTAAAAATCATATTTGATGCCTGCATTCACATATTGCAAAATACTGTACCCGCTCTTTGCAAGCAATTTAACCTTACCGAGATTAAGTCCGGCACCCGCAAGGTTGTCAAACATAAAAGTAAAAGCCGAATCATTTGTTTGAGTACTATCTGTAGAAAACAAATAAAACGACGAAGGTTTATCAAGATAAAAATATTTGCCGAGTGTATATTTGTTTTCGGCATACAAAAATAACCTCTTGCCAAGATTCACTTTGTGCCTTGCAGCCACATCAAAAAAACGGTTCTTCACACTCGCTGCAGTCAGATTCACAGGGAAGTTTATTGTAGCCAGGTTTGACGAAAAATAATCAAACGACTTAATGCCTCCGTTGTATTGGTTTTTGAATTGGCGGTTGCGGATGTAAGTTGTCATTTCATATTTTTTACCGTGATAATGTGCCGTAAAAGAAAAATTGGCAAACTTTCCCTTTTGATACGAATAAAGCCCGTCGGAAGCATAAATATTGTAATGCACGGCAAAATTGAAGTTCTTGCTTATGTTTTGTGTATGCAAGAAGCTGATTGACTGCAAATTATTCTCTTTAGACCCGTTAGTAAAATAAAACAAACCGGTATAAAAAGGCTTGGTATCATAATACTTAACCGCCTCGAAATTATTCAAATATGACGAATACGACTTTTTGAAATAGCCTGCAGGAAAAAAATCAGTCTTATACGAACTCATTGCAGGTTGTCCCAAATTGCCCAACCATAACGGTCTGATATGTAAAGAATCAAAAGCGGGATTATAAACCTGAAAATCGTTTATTGTAGTATCTATCACTAATGTATCCCTGTCAAAAAAATCATCAATTGCAAAAGAATATACATCTCTGCCTACAACATTGGTACTGTCTTTTTTTTGAGCAATAAGCAGCAACGGGAAGAAAACGAAAAGAAATAAAAGACCGTATCTCGTCATAACAACATTACAACAAATAAGTTACGCCCAACCTGAAATGAGTACCGAATGTCGAATAATAATTCCACATTTCATATTTACCGAGCAAATTATACAACTTGAAGTAAGCCGAAAAATTCCGTGACCACATATACTCTACACCCAAATTCAATTCGTAAGTAGGTGTTATCAATCTTTGCTGCCACACATTATCTTTCTTTATCAAAGCATACATTTTGTCAACATAATAGAAATCGGCATTCACATAAATTTTATCCCTGATTTGGTATTGCGGTGTGAAAGCAATAAAAATCTCGGGCTTTTGCCACGGCTTATCAAGTGTTTGCAAATTGTATTTGTTGTAATCGCCTCTCAAGAACAAATTGAATTTGTGGCTTTTTTTCCAAGTAATTTCACCGTGAAACCTCAACAATTCCACATTGTCATAAACCACATCAAACATATTATACAAAGGTGCCGTCGTGTCATTCACATAAAAGTGCATATTGTCAATAATGGAATACCTTACATTAAAATCGTAAAAGAAGTTACGGGTGAAATTACCTTTCATACCACCGAACAATGTAAAAATATTGTTTTCGTTTTGCACCCTTATATTAGGTCTGACATAAGGATTTTCATTCAACACTGTTGAATAGTCATACACCTTTAAACCGCCGTCAACCCCGAAATACGGAATCATAAAGTTTTCAATAATATTGTATTGCAGCAGTACTTGCGGGTAAAAATTGTAAAGTGCATTGGAATCTTTCTTGAAATCATTATACACAGCCATATCTATCCCCACACTTATTCGCCATATTTTGCCCACCACGGAAATAAAAGGCTTAAAGTTCAACAATAAAACATTTGCAGTATCCGATTGTAAATTTTGATTAAAATATGAACCTTTGGCACTAAAGCCCAAATTTTGCCTCTTTATATATTTCGAACCTGTTACACCGAAATTCAAGCTGTTTTGGAACGAGTGTGAAAATTTATCATTTGCATAATCGTAATCAAGGTTAATATCATAGGCAATTTGCGTTGTGTCTTTTTTGGTGGAAAACCATCTGTTGTTGAATCCGGCTCTGGCTACCCGCTGGTAGATTGACGATTTAGAAGGTACGGTATCCATAAAATCCGGCACGCCGTAAAATGTATAAACATTTCTTGTAAAATATGCCGTTGAAGTAATATCCGAACTTCTCATTATTCTTTTGCCAAACAATTCCAATTTTTCATCTGTTACGGGAGCAGGTACTTTGTTACCGTTTGCAAGTTTCATATTCCCTGAAGCATGAAATAATTTTGCGTGAGCACCGTAAACAAAATTCTTATTGCGGTCGCTGTTAAAAAAGTACTCTAAATCCGGCATAAACCTGAACGGAGAAGGCTGTGATCCGATTCCCACATTCAAGTAATGGCTGTAAAGCGGATATAACGGCTCACCTTGCATTGTGGCGGCATTGATTTTTTGCGGTTCAAAGTCCACAAAAATCGGATATTCCACAAAATAATATTTAAAAAGCAAAGGCTTAATGGTTACCGTATCTTTAATGTCCGGTTCAATGTTTATTTTGGTTGCATCATTTATGATAGGCTGATATTCTTTTACCACCACAATTTTTTTTGTCGTATCGGCATCGTCAACTTCCTGACTCCAAGCATTTAACGACAGCAAAACAATGAAAATTACCGTTTGTATTTTTATGAAACTTTTCATTGACATATTTTGTTTATTTCTATTAAAATTCTAAAAACTAACAACTAATCATTAACCATTAAACATTAACAATTAACAACTAACAACTAATAACTATTCCTCTCCGTTTCCCTCATCAAAAATCTTATTGTTATCTTTCGAATAATCTATGTTAAATTCCTCGTTTTGTTTTTGTTCTTCAGGTTGTTCCCTCTTAATTATTTCATCAAGCTTTTGCTTAGCTTCGTCTTTTATGCCGTCATTATCCACCCCGTAATGTTGTAATATACTGTTAAGCGTAGCTTTGGCTTGTACAAAATTGTTTTCTTTAGCATACATATCGGCAAGCAGAATAAACGATTTTGCCAACCAATATGCGTGCGGTGTATTTGTTTTTACAAAGTCCTGAACAGTTTTTCTGGCTTTATCGAAATCATTCTTTTCAAAATAAATTTGTGCAATACGGTAATATGCTTCCGCACCGAATTTATTTTCGGGATGATTAGACAGCACCGTAAACTCGTCCAAAGCTTGGTCAATTTTACCCGACTTGTACAAACTCATCGCAATTACATAATGTAAGTACATCTTTTGTTCGGGCAGCAGTTGGTCAACATCCGCCAAAATCCTTTTTGCAAGTTTTTCTGCTTCATCATACTTTTGAGTCTTGTAAGCCGCTTTGGTCATTCCGAACAAAGCTTTTTTCACATTTTCGGCGTTACCTGCCACTTCATACAGCTGCTTGTATAACTTATAAGCCTTTTCCCAGTCTTCAAATTGGTAAGCAATTGTTGCCGCTTTCAGCAGTGCAAGTTCCGTAAACCTCGAAGTTTTTTGTTTTGCCACCTCTTCATAATAACCGAGAGCCATATCTTTCTTGCCTGTTTTAAGCAAGCATTCGCCTATGTAGAAATTTGCATTGGCAACATATTTTCCTTGCGGAAATCTGTTCAAATAATCGATAAACATATCTTTTGCCTTGGCAAAATCTCCTTCCAAATAAACCTTTTCGGCGGCAACATAAGTCAAAGAATCTTCTTCGGCTTTATTTATGTAATTATCCAAACCTTTGTTTTCAAGGAAGTTGGTGTAATCGTTTACCTTACCTTGTTCTACATAAATATTTTTGAGTATCTGAAGTGCTTCATTGAAGTATTTTGTTCCTCTGAAGTTATCAACCACTGCTTGATAATACTCTTTACTCTTGTCAAAATCGCCTTTGTTAAAATAAATCAACCCCATTGCCATATAAGCATCAGGCACATATTTACTTTTTGGGAAGTCGTTTATAATCCGTTGAAAATCAACTTCTGCCATATCATACTCTTGCATTTGCATATAAGCATTTCCTTGTTCGTACAAAGCATCATCCAAATACGGCGAATTGCTGTAATCGTTTATCAATTTTGCAAGTGTAATTACTTTTTCATTGTATTTACCGAGCAATCCGTAGCACATACCAGCCTGATACAAAGCATAATCCATATCACCTTTGCCTATATCTATCGCTTTGGTATAATACTCCAGGGCATAATCAAATTTTCTTTGCACAAAAAAGCAGTCTCCGATTCTCGTGTAAGCATCAGCCACCAAGCGTGTATTGGGGTTATCAAAGAATGTTATGAACTTTCTGAACCATTTTTGTGCTTCGTTGTAGTCTTTCAGTTTAAAATACGCATACCCCAAATCATAATGAGCAAGTTTATACTCTTTTTGTTCGTATGCACCGGGGGTTAACAAGAATGTTTTGAAACTTTCTATTGCTTCTTGGTAGCGTTTTAGCCTGTAATAAGCCTCACCTCTCCAAAACAATGCTTGAGCTTTCAAGTATTTATCCGCTTTTGGTGCATTGTTTATCGAGTTGTTAAACAATACAATGGCATTTACATAATCACCGTCTTTAAAATATTCCAATGCCCTGAAAAAAGCAACCCGTTGGTAAACTTCCCTAATGTCTTCACGGACATTTTTTATTTTTTCCAAAGCATCCAATGCACCTTGGTAATTACGGGTGCTGTAAAGTGCCCTTGCCAAGTAATCGTAAGCTTCATCTGTATTTTTTGAATTCGGATACTTATCAATGTAATCCATAAAAGACTTTATCACTTCGTCAAACGGTGAAAAATTAAGCTCGTAAGCCAACTTTGCATAGTTAAACAATGATTCTTCCTTTATGTCGGGGTAAAAATCATACTTGGATGCAAGCAAAAACGCATTCAAAGCCTTTTCTTTGTCGTTTTGTTCCAAGTAACACTTGGCAAGCAAATAATTGGTATTTTGGTCTAAAGAATCTTTTCCCGAAGGTATTTGCTCAAAATATTTTGTTGCTTCTTTGTAATTTTTTGTCTTAAAAAGCGAATATGCAAGTTCAAACAAATCGTCTCTTGAGGGTTCGTCCTGATACTCAAAATATTTCTTAAAATATTCGGCAGCTTTTGCATACTTGTTCAGTCTGAAATACGAATCCGCCATCAATCTGATTATTTCGGGCAGTTTCACAACATCTTCCCTGTTTAAAAGGCTCTCGCCTGTTTCCACCACCTTTTCGTAATCTTTCAGCTTATAATAAATTTGCACAATGTAATAAGGTACTATTTTCTTGAAAATATCGGAACTGTCAAGCTGCGAAAACTCTTCCAATGCAGTTTCGTAATTCCCTTTTTCGTATTGTATGTGTGCAAAATAATACTTGGCGGGATCGGAAAAAATCGTTCCTGCATCTTTTATTTCACCGAACATCGATTCGGCTTCGTTTATGTTTCCCGCCATAAACAATGAATAGCCGTATTTAAAATAATACTCTGCCAATTCATCGTTATTTAGCTGGTAA
>JALWKH010000127.1:0-957 GCA_026996635.1 Bacteroidales bacterium
CCCAAAGCAATTATAAGCGTAATTTACAGCGATAAAAAGCCTGTAGAAGGTGCATTGGTGAAAATATATTCAAAGCCTGCGGGTTCTATTGTAAATATGGAAAAAACAACAGATGCTTCGGGGCAAGCTGTTTTTGAGACAGATCAAGAGTATGTGCTTAGTATGAAAGTTACTAAAGAGTTGAACGGAGAAGTATTAACAGGTAACGGCACAGTTGTTTTTAAATACAATGAAGTTTTTGAAAAAACAGTTATGATAAAATAAAATTTTGATACAATGAAAAGAGTATTGTTAATTTTGGGACTTTTTGCCATATTGGGATATGGTTGCAAACCTGATCCGCCCAAAGCAATTATTACTGTGACCGAACTTAACGGAACACCTGTCCCGGACGCAACGGTTAGAGTTTATGCCGGACCTTCCGATGAAAATACAGAAGGTAATGTCGGATATATCCAGCCTTATGAAAGGGAAAGAGATGCCGTAAAAATGACTGACAGCGAGGGTAAAGCCGAATTTGAATTTGAATACGAAGCAATTTATAATGTGTTTGCATTCAAAATTGTAAACGGCGATACATTGAAAGGTACGGGAGCTGTAATCCTTGAAAAGGATAAAGTGGCTGAAGAAACAGTAATAATCAGATAAGTTAGCGGTTTATGGCAAAATTTGTATTGTTTGATTTTAGAAAGGATTTTGAAAATTTTTTGCCTTTAACATTTACTAGACCAATAGCAGATTTACGCATAGGCATAACAAGGATTTGGGAAAAATGGTTGTTTTACGATAAAAATGCCGGAATTTCATTTTTTACGGCAGAAAAATATTTGAGCAAAAAGTTTCCGCTTGAACTTTCTGCAGATTCCATTTTTGTAAACAGTACTTTTATTCCTGATGAAAATCTTGCAAATGCTGTTTTAAATTTAAAAAATGGAGAAGGTTTAATATCCGGTGAAG
>JALWKH010000127.1:967-5974 GCA_026996635.1 Bacteroidales bacterium
TTATTGCAGATGGAGATTTTTCGTTATTGAATCTCGGTGAATAACAGGGGGAAGTGCTGAAAATTAAATATCCGTTGGATATTTTCAGTTACAATGGAAAAGTTATTGAAAAAGACTTCAAAAATATAACCGTAGGCAGAAAAAGTAAAGATTTGCCTACAACTGTAAATGTGATAAATAAAGAAAATGTTTTTGTTGAAGAAGGTGTAGAAATAAATTTAGCCACCCTTAATGCTCAAGACGGTTACATCTATTTGGGAAAGGATTCCGTTGTAATGGAAGGCTCTGTTGTACGCGGGTCTTTGGCATTATGTGAACACAGTCAGTTAAAAATCGGATCTAAGATTTACGGACCTACTACAATCGGACCATATTCTAAAGTGGGAGGAGAAGTTAATAATTCTGTTATTTGGGGATATTCAAACAAGGCTCACGATGGATTTTTGGGCAATTCCGTATTGGGGCAGTGGTGCAACATAGGTGCAGACAGCAACAACTCAAACCTTAAAAATAATTATGCAGAAGTGAAGATGTGGAACTATAGAGAAGAAAGGTTTATTAAAACAGGATTGCAGTTTTGCGGGTTGGTTATGGCAGATCATTCCAAGTGCAGCATAAATACAATGTTTAACACAGGTACGGTAGTTGGTGTTAATGCCAATATTTTCGGTTCGGGCTTCCCAAGAAATTTTATTCCTTCTTTCAGTTGGGGAGGGGCGCAAGGTTTTACCGAATATAAGTTGGAAAAGGCTTTTGAAGTTGCTGAAAAAGTAATGGCAAGGCGAGGAGTTGAATTTGATGATACGGAAAAAGAAATTTTGACTTCCGTTTTTGAATCTACAAAAAAATACCGCAATAAATAATTTCCTTGTGTGTTTCGGCATACAAATTGATTAAACTATAAGACAATTTTTTTTGTTTAACTTGTAAAAAGTTGATTATATGATAGATATGGATGATATGTTTTTCGGTTTGTTTGAGTCGAAGAATAATGGTGGTGACAAGCTGTCAGATTTACCGGAAGAATTGCCAATTTTGGCGTTAAGGAATTTGGTAATTTTTCCGAGCAATATAGTTCCGGTTCCCATAGGACGCGAAAAATCTCTGACCTTGATTAAAGAGGCGGAAAAAAATAATATGTTTTTTGTTGCAATAGCACAGAAAGATATTGAGGTGGAAGAACCGGGCGAAAAAGACCTTTTCAAATACGGTACAATTGTCAAAGTATTAAAAACCATTGATTTACCGGGTAGAGGATTGACGGCGATTTTAGAAGGGGTTGAGAGGGTGAAATTTTTAGGTTTAACAGCAGACCAACCCTATTTGAAAGGAAGATTTGAAATTAAGCCCGATCCCAGGCCGAAAAGGAAGGATAAATATCTGGAAGCCAAAATTTCACTTCTGAAGGATGAGACCATTAAGTACTTCAAGCTGGCAAAAGATATGATGCCTGACGAGTTGATTGCTCCACTTAAAAATATGAAAGACGAGTGGCTTCTGGTAAATTATGTTGCTTACAATATTGATATTGAAATAAACAGGAAACAAAAACTGCTTGAAATAAATTCTTTCTCAAAAAGGCTTGATGAAGTTCTCTCCGTTCTTTTGGAAAAAATAGGAATGGAAGAGATAAAGAAAGATATTGAACTCAAAGTAAAAAAAGACATTGATAAGCAGCAGAAAGAATATATTTTAAACCAACAGATAAAGGCTATTCAAAAAGAACTGGGCGAAAATCCCATTGAACAGGAATACGAAGAACTGAAAAAGAAAGCTGAAAATAAAAAATGGCCAAAAAATGTTCAAGAGCATTTTGAGAAGGAATTAAAGAAGCTTAGGGTAATGAACCCTGCGATGCCGGATTATTCAATGCAACTTAACTATTTAAACACCCTTGTTGACTTACCGTGGAATGAGTACACAAAAGATAATTTAGACCTTAAACACGCTGAAAATATACTTAATCGCGACCATTACGGATTGGAGGATGTTAAAGAAAGAATTTTGGAACATCTTGCTGTATTGAAACTGAAAAAGGATATGAAAGCGCCTATTTTGTGCTTGTACGGTCCTCCGGGAGTAGGTAAAACATCATTGGGTAAATCCATTGCTGAAGCTCTTGGCAGAAAGTATGTAAGAGTGTCACTTGGCGGATTGCACGATGAGGCGGAAATAAGAGGACACCGTAAAACATATATAGGTGCAATGCCGGGCAGAATAATTCAAAATTTGAAAAAGGCAAAATCGTCAAATCCTGTTTTTGTACTGGATGAAATAGATAAAATCGGCAGTGATTTTAGAGGAGATCCTGCTTCCGCATTGTTGGAAGTGCTAGACCCTGAGCAAAATAATTCATTTTATGATAATTATTTGGAATTAGAATATGATTTGTCCAAAATATTGTTCATAGCAACTGCAAATACTACTTCTACCATACACCCGGCTTTACTCGACAGAATGGAATTGATAGAAGTTACCGGATATACAACTGAGGAAAAAGTTGAAATTGCAAAAAGACATCTTATTCCCAAACAGCTTAAAGAACACGGAATGGAATCTGTGCCACTGAGTTTTCCGAAAAATGTACTGGAAAAAATAATTAAAGATTATACACGCGAATCGGGTGTTAGGACTTTGGATAAAACATTGGCGAAAATCATAAGAAGATATGCAAAAAGATTGGCATACGGTGAGGAGATAAACAAAAGGGTAACTGTAAATGATGTTAAAGAAATATTAGGACCACGTAAATTTTTCTCAGAATCGTACGAAGGAAATGATTTTGCAGGTGTAGTGGTAGGTTTGGCTTGGACAGCTTACGGAGGCAGCATTTTGTATATTGAAACCAGTGTAAGCAGGGGAAATGGCAGATTGACACTTACGGGAAATCTCGGTGATGTGATGAAAGAATCCGCTACCATTGCATTGGAGTATGTAAAATCAAGAAGCAAAAAGCTGGGTATTCCTTACGAAGTGTTCCAAAAATATAATGTTCACTTACACGTGCCCGAGGGAGCTATACCCAAAGACGGTCCCAGTGCAGGTATAACTATGGCAACGGCATTGGCATCTATTTTTACCCAGCGTAAAATCAGGCCTTATCTGGCAATGACAGGGGAAATAACACTTCGTGGTAAGGTATTACCTGTAGGTGGAATCAAAGAAAAAATTTTGGCTGCAAAAAGGGCAGGAATAAAAGAAATAGTGTTGTCTGTTGAGAATAAAACAGATGTTGAAAAAATAAAAAAAGAATATGTAAAGGACCTGAAGTTTATGTATGTAAACACTATTGATGATGTTTTGGATTATGCCCTTTTGGACGAAAAAGTGCAAGATGCAATAGATTTTGAAGAAGAGTTGAAAAAAGAAAAAGAAGAAAAAGAGGCAGCCAAAATATAATATTTATTATTTTTGCAGCGAAGTTTTGGTGAGGTGGCCGAGTGGTCGAAGGCGCACGCCTGGAGAGCGTGTTCTCGCGGAAGCGGGACAAGGGTTCGAATCCCTTCCTCACCGCTTTTTTTATAAACAAAAAATTAAGTGGTTATGAAAAATTTTAAAGAAATATTGACAACGATATACAACGAACTGTCAAAGAACAGTAACGGTCTAAAAAAGAATCAGTTATTAAAAGCAATACAAAACAATGATTTAAGTAAATACGAATTTTATTACTATCATTGGGTATTATCAATTTTAAAAAAACACCATTTCATTTGGTTCAAAGGCGATGATATAGATTTGTATTCGTCGGATGTAGTTGTTTATTTGGGTTTCAAAGGAATGGGTTCTAGTGAAGAGGATTTTGTAAAATATGGTTTTGAGGAATTAATGCAAGCATAACACGAAAGCCAAACAATATTTACAAAAAAGAGGTCCTTTCGAGGGCCTCTTTTTTTATATCTTGCTTGTTATCAATGTGTTTGTATGTTGTTGATAATTTGTGAAGATAAAGTCGGGCAAAAAAGTATAAAGGTTGTATTTTTGCAAAAAAGAAATAAAAAGGGAAAATGGGAAAAGTAATAAGTGTAGCTAACCAAAAAGGCGGTGTAGGTAAGACAACAACTTCCGTGAACTTGGCTGCCGCATTGGCAACATTGGAATACAAAACATTGCTTATAGATGCAGATCCGCAGGCAAATTCAACATCAGGGCTCGGTTTTGATCCGGAAAATATACAATTATCCTTGTATGAGTGCCTTATTGAGGATAAAAATTTGAATGATGTTAAGCTTAAAACCAAATTCGATAAATTGGAACTGATTCCTGCCAGCATAGACTTGGTAGGTGCTGAAATTGAGCTTCTGGAACATCCCAATAAAGAAAAAAAGCTCAAAATGCTGATAGATGAAGTCAAGGACGATTATGATATGGTAATAATAGATTGTGCTCCGTCTCTCGGCTTAATTACCTTAAATTCACTTACTGCTGCCGATTCGGTAATTGTTCCTGTGCAGTGCGAATATTACGCTCTCGAAGGTTTGGGGAAATTACTTCATACAATAAAACTTGTTCAAGGGTCATTAAATCCTGATTTAAGAATTGAAGGATTTTTGCCTACGATGTACGATTCAAGGTTAAATATCTCCAATCAAGTTTTGGAAGAACTGAAAACACATTTTGATTCCTTGGTTTTTGATACTGTTATCCATAGAAATGTAAAATTGGCTGAAGCGCCGAGCTTCGGGCAGTCAATTATTGAATACGACATAAACTCAAAAGGTTCTAAAAATTATTTGTCTCTGGCAAGAGAAATTTTGCAAAAGAACGGAATGACAAAAATGAGAACCGAAGATAAAATATTGTAGATTATGGCGAAAAGACAAGCTTTGGGAAAAGGTTTGGGTGCGTTGATAGAAGGTGCCGCAAAGAAAGAAAATGAGGTAGTAGGTTTTATCAACGAAATACCTATCAAGGACATTAAAGCCAATCCTTACCAACCGCGTACCGAGTTTGACGAAGAGGCACTTATGGAACTTGCACAGTCTATTAAGGAACTCGGTGTTATAC
>JALWKH010000128.1 GCA_026996635.1 Bacteroidales bacterium
GTACTTATCCTTTAAAGTTTTCCTGTTTTTATCTATGTATGAAGCAATAAAAGAATTTAAAATGCTTTTTCTTAAGATTTTTGAGAAGGCATTGCTATATTTTTTCGTTGTGTCAAGTGGCACAAAAATATCCGGCATAATTCCTCCGCCTCCATATACGGTTCTTTTGCTCACAAGTGTCTGATATTTAAGCGAATCCGGAAAATGAATGCTGTCTTTGTTTGTCAGCTCTCCCCTATTATACCTGTCAATCAAATCCATTTCATACTTCTTTACACCCTGATTATAAGGTTTTTGAATGCACCTGCCGGAAGGTGTAAAATATTTAGCAATAGTGAGCCTGATTAAAGAGCTGTCTTGCAACATAAATTGTCTCTGTACCAGCCCTTTACCAAAAGATCGTCTTCCTACCACCACTCCTCTATCCCAATCTTGAACCGCACCGGTAACAATTTCGCTGGCCGAGGCACTACCCTCGTCAATCAGAATTATAAGTTTGCCTTTTTCAAATTCTCCCTCATCTGTAGCTTTGTACTCGGTTTTCGGAAACCTTCTCCCCTCTGTGTAAACTACCAACTTGCCGTCAGTTAAAAATTCATCTGCAAGTTTAACGGCAGTGTTTAAATATCCACCTCCATTGCCTCTTAAATCAAGAATAAGATTTTTTACATCATTGGTCTTTTTAAGTGAATCAAGAGCTTCCCTAAATTCGTCATCTGTTTGTAATGCAAATCTGTTAAGTTTTATGTAGGCGGTATTTTTATCTGCCATATAAGCGGCATCCAAGCTGAAAATAGGAATCTTATCCCTAATTATCGTAAAAGTCAGTAGTTCTTTTTCTCCCGGTCTTTTTACCGTTATGGTAACTTTTGTTCCTTTTTTGCCTCTGAGAGTCTTTATTACTTTATTATTTGTTATGCCGATTCCTGCAAAATCTTTTCCGTCTACTTTAATTATCCTATCCCCTGCCCTAACACCAACCTTTTCGGAAGGTCCGCCGGATATTGTCGCAACAACTTGTACAGTGTCATTAACTATGGCAAATTGAATTCCTATACCCTCAAAGTTACCTTGCAAGGGTTCATTCATCGCCTTAACTTCTTTTTTGGGTATGTAAATTGAATGGGGGTCTAATTTTTGAAGCATTCCTACTATTGCAGCTTCTACCATTTTATTATTGCTGACACTATCTACATAAAAATAATCTATATAACTCAATGCCCTTTGAAATTTGAAAACGGCATCAATCTCCGAAATATCTCCTTTTTTTGTGTTTTTCCCTTGAGAAAATAATGTTAAATTACTTATAACCAGCAAGAAGAGAAATCCAAAAAGTTTTTTCATTTGTTTGTTTTTTTTATTTTTTTCACCCTTCTGTATCTCCCCTCGGAGGGGAGAAATTTATTTTCCTCCCTTGAGGGAGGATTAAGGTGGGTGATAGTTAAAATAATTTTCTATGCATCAAAACTACTAAATTCTAATTTTATTTTAATTCCACATCACTTAACGATACCAACCCGTTTAAAATTGCATAAAGTGTAAGTCCTGAAATGGTTTTTATCCCCAGTTTTGCAGTAATATTCTTTCTGTGAGTCATTACAGTGTGAACACTTAAGAAAAGTTTATCGGCAATTTCTTTGTTTGTGTAGCCCATTGCCACGTATTTAAGTATTTCTTTTTCCCTTTCACTCAAATCCCTGCTTTGAACGTTATCGGTAGAAACCAATATTTTTTTGAAGACATTTTCTATTTTTTCAAGCAGTGTTTTTTTGTCATCGTATATTGTAAGTATTTCATCAAAAATATCGTAACAATTTTCATCCTCAACTTCTTTTGTTAGAGTCAAAGCAATAAAAAAAGGTGCTTTTGCCGAAATATTTTCCAAAACATCTTTTTTGCACTCGTGATCTACTATTGCAACACCGGGCAAATTTTCGTCAATGGCTTCGTGCAGCGATTTTTCATCAGGATTTACACTGACTATTTCCACATTGGCAAAACTTTCATATACAATTCGTGATATTGCCTTGTTCAAAAGAAAAAACCTAATATAAACAAGTACTTTTATTTTTTTCATTACACTGCAATTTCTCCTTTTATATGCGGATGTGGATTATAATCTTCAATTTTTATATCTTCATACTTGAAATCGAACAAGCATTTCACATCAGGATTCAAAACAAGTTTTGGCAATTTTCGGGGTTCTCTTGTAAGTTGTAGTTTAACCTGTTCTATGTGGTTTAAATAAATGTGAGCATCTCCCAGTGTATGTATAAATTCATAAGGAGTATAACCTGTAACTTGAGCAACCATAGAGAGTAACAACGAGTAAGAAGCAATGTTAAATGGTACACCCAAAAATAAATCTGCACTTCGTTGGTATAGTTGCAGAGACAATCTTTTGTTTACCGGATCCACATAAAACTGATATAAAATATGGCAAGGCGGTAGTTTCATTTTGGGCAAATCTCCGACATTCCAAGCGCTTACAATATGCCGTCTGGATGTGGGGTTGTTCTTTATGCTTTCAATTACATTTTTCAGTTGATCAATTTCACCTTCTTTGGATGTCCATTTTCTCCATTGGTGCCCGTAAATAGGTCCCAAATCACCGTTTTCGTCAGCCCATTCGTCCCAAATAGTTACTTTATTGTCATTCAAAAACTTAATGTTGGTTTCTCCTTTGATGAACCATAACAGTTCGTAAAAAATTGAACGTGTATGTAATTTTTTGGTAGTAAGCAACGGAAATCCGTCTTGCAGATTAAATCTCATTTGCCAGCCGAAAATGCTTAATGTACCGACACCTGTTCTGTCTTCTTTCTTTACTCCGTTTTTGAGAGTATAGTCGAGCAATTCTAAATATTGTTTCATACCGGTAAAGTTTATGAGAAAGTTATTCTTTTTTTCTGTTGTTTAATTCATCTCTTATAAATGCCGCCACCTCGTATTTTTCTTCGTCAATGGCTATTTTTAGCATATTGTTCAGCTTGGTGTCTGACAGCTTGGAGATAATAGACTTGAGTTCGTTGATTTTGTGCTGTAATTTATAATTAAACAAATGTTGCACTAACCAATTATCGTCTTTAAGTTCGTAATCTTCTTGTTCTTTTTCTGTATCTTTTTCCGACTCCCTCAATGAATCCCAAGAATAAGCATTGTCATCAAAAATATGTTTAAGTATGTATATCGGACTTGATGTCCTCAATGCAAGTGCAACAGCATCCGACACTCTACTGTCTATGTTTATCTCTTTGTTATCTTTTTCCAAAACCAAAGTAGCATAAAAAATGCCTTTATCCAAATTGCTAATAATAACTTCTTTTAGAATATGCCCTGTTTGCTTAATAACAGAAACCAGCAGATCAATTGTAAGTGGTCTCGGAGTAGTAATATTTTCCAGCGCTAACGAAATAGCTTGAGCTTCTAAAGCACCTATAACAATAGGCAACTTTTTTTTGCCGGTTTCATCATCTGAAAGTATTAAAACATAAGTATTTTGAGGATTAAAAGAGTTTGGGGTTAAACCTTCTACATTAAGTTTGATTTTCTTCATACAGGAAAAACACTTTATAAAAAGACGGTCAAATTGACCGCCTTTAAGTAAAAAAGTTATTATTTTTCTATGATTGCCTTATACCCTTCCGCATCAAGTAAGTCGTTTACTTCGTCAGGGTTCGACATTTTTATTTTTATAATCCAACCTTCTCCGTAAGGATCTTGATTTATAAGTTCCGGAGCATCGTCCAATTTTTCATTTTTTTCTATTATTTCACCACTTATAGGCATATAAATGTCTGATACGGTTTTTACGGCTTCCACCGTTCCGAAAACTTCACCTTTGTCCAATGTTTCACCGACAGTTTCCACTTCTACATAAACAATATCGCCCAATTCACTTTGAGCAAAATCAGTAATACCTACCAATGCAACATCACCTTCTATTTTCAACCATTCGTGTTCTTCTGTGTACTTTAAATTTTCAGGAATATTCATAGCTGTAATTTTTTAGATTTTTCACTTCAAAGGTAAGTATTTTTTTGGATGTAAAGTTAATTTTTCGATTATTGATTTTCAACAAAAATTTTTTCTAATTTTCAACCTGTCAAAAAGTCAAAAAAGATACAAAAGGCACAAAAATTGTCTATAATTGCATCGATAAAAAGGAGGAATGCGTATGAAATTTATTGATTATTATAAAGTATTGGGGGTTGATAAGAATGCTACTCAAGACCAAATAAAAAAAGCATATCGAAAACTTGCCAGAAAGTACCATCCGGATGTAAATCCTAATGATGAAAATGCTAAAAAAAAGTTTCAAGAAATAAATGAAGCTTATGAAGTATTAAGCGACCCTGAAAAAAGGAAAAAATACGATAAATACGGGGAAAATTGGAAACACGCCGATGAGTTTGAAAAAGCCGGCTTTCAAGGGAAAGCAGGTTTTGGCAGCCAAGGTGGATTTGGCGGTTTTGACGGATTTGAAGGTTTTACATATTCGAGTGGAGACAGCCAAGATTTTTCGGACTTTTTTGAATTCTTATTCGGCGGTCATAGTGCTGGAAGAAGCCGTAGTAGCCGTTCACATATGAAGTTCAGAGGTCAGGATTTTCACGCTGAAATGGAACTAAATCTGACCGATGTGTATAAAACACACAAAAGAGTAATTGAAGTAAACGGCAAAAAAATCAGAATTACCATACCGGCAGGTGTAGAAGACGGCCAAACCATAAGAATAAAAGGCTACGGCGGTGAAGGGATAAACGGTGGTCCGAACGGAGATCTGTATATTACTTTCAGAATCTTGAACAATACAAACTTTAGGCGTAAAGGTGCTGATTTGTACCTTGATTACGATTTGGATTTATATACGGCAGTGCTTGGAGGCGAAGTTATTATCAACACTCTAGGTGGAAAAATCAAACTTAAAGTAAAACCTGAAACTCAAAACGGTACAAAAGTGAGAATCAAAGGCAAAGGAATGCCAGTTTATAAACAAGAAGGGGCTTTTGGCGATTTATATGTGACATATCAAATAAAAATACCGACAAATCTGTCCGAAAAGGAAAAAGAATTATTCAAAGAATTGGCAAGATTAAGAGGTTATAATGTTTAAAAAAGGAGGAACCAGTTATGACAAAACAGCTTTTGAAAATAGATGATATTTGCAAAATATACGATGTAGAGAATGATTTTATAAATGAAATTTTTGAGTATGAATTGATTACACCTATAAAAACAGGTTCGGATTTGTATATTGAAGACGAAGAATTACCGGTTTTGGAGAAGATTATAAACTTGTATTATGATTTGGGTGTAAATTTGGAAGGCATAGAAATAATTATGAACCTTTTAGAGAGAATAGATGAAATGAATGAAGAAATTAATAGATTGCAAAGAATAGTTAAATATTTCGGTCAAGATTTATAAAAAGAAACCGATGTTGATAATTGGTGTTGTGTAACCGTTGGTAAACAATATTTCTTCATTACCTGCAACTAACCATAGAAAAGATATGTAGAAACCGCCTTTATTACCGATTGGTTGGACAATGGAAAATCCGGCTAATGTGCCGGCAATCCATTTCCTTCCCGGACCTTCATAAAAAATCCGTTTTTCAACATTCAAAAACTCTTGAGATGCCACCAAAGTAATCCCGGTGTTAAAATGAGCATCAAATGGCATTATGTTGTCCAAGTTTTTTATCAAACGGTATCTTAAATACGGTTTTACTCCGTAAATAGAAGTGTAAAACCTGTAATAATCATTTCCGTAATACCTGAAAATAAAATAATTCCCCGCAATAAACCTGTCCGTAACCATATATCCGACCATTGGGGAAACATCGGCGTAGAAAACACTGTATCCGTTATAAGAATACGGTTCCAACATAAAATTACCGCCAAAAATCAATCTGTCACTCCATTTGGCTTTTGCTGTCTTTTTTTCTTTATTACCTATAGTCCCG
>JALWKH010000129.1 GCA_026996635.1 Bacteroidales bacterium
ATAATTCAGCAGCACAACAATAATTGTTTTTGCACCCGGAACAAGCAATGAAGGATTAACACGCTTTTCAAGATTGTTGGCAAGGTAATCCATCTCTCCCTGATAACCAAGCTTCAGCCATTCTTCATATTTAGCCTTCACATCATCATCCAACTCAATGGCTGGCGTAATACCGCAAGCATCAAAGCCTAAACTCAAAGCCAATTCTTTAATTTCTTTTGCCTTTATCATAGTACAAAAAAGAATCGGTAGGATATTTTAAACCCTTGTAATCAATCAAATACACAATCACTTTACCGACAAGAATGTAAGCCTCGATTTTTACGGGTATTTTATTTTTATCGTCAGAAATCCACACATACAGCCCGTCACCTCCTCTGAAAATACTGCCTTTTATTGTGGTTGTAACAAATTTGTGAGTGTTAATTTCAAGTGTATCAGCCATTTTTACTTTTTCTTTGCCGAGATATGTTATTCCGATATCGAAAATCTTCCCGTCCAGCACCATGTCCATATCGATTTTTTGACCTTTTTTCATTTTGTCCATATCCAACCCACGCAAATAATATGCTGAACTCAATGCATCACGCAGGCATTTGATATGCGAAATGGTGTCTTTATACGGAATTGAATCCGAATGGCTTATGCTCATATAAATTTTGTCTTTGCCGTAAGAAAATTTGTAGATATTATTCACCCTGTATCCGCCTTCATCCGTTTGCCTGTGGTAATAAATCGGTCTAATGGTTTTTTCGTAAGTAATTACATCGTAACGGTCTCTAACCTTAAAAATCCAATCGTAGTTGGGATAAGACCTGCCGGTAGAATAAAAATGAAAAAAAGTTTTTCCTTTTTTCACTAATGTGTCTACATTGAAAACCACCTCACCGGCATCAAAGTTGATTCCCAAGGTATATCTTACCGTATATGTAAGCTTTTCTCCGGCTTTGAAAGGAATATCACCAACTTTCAGGCATTGGGACATAAGCGCCCCGCTGCCCGAAAGCAAGAGAATGACAATAAAATTAATGATTGACTTCACCTATTTTTTGTTGTATTGATTCGATTTTTGTTTTCAGCCTGTTAGATTTGTTTTGCCTGATGTCAAACTTAATTGAGCTGTAAACGCGCTTGGCACCGAGTTTTTCAAGCGTGTAATAACAAGCCTTGATAATGTCCAGAGCCTCTTCTATTGTGTCGGTTTCCACAATAGTTCCCATTGCCGTAAGTTGGTAATTATCAGTCATTTTTCTGATAGTGTCAATTACTTGGCTTACTTCTTTGCTTACGCTTTCTCCCCTGTCTGTCGGGAACATTGCAAATTCCATTAAAAACGACATAGCCGTAATTTTTTTATGGTTAAACTTATTCTTCGTTTCTAATCAAGTGTGATGTATTTGCCTGTGCTGTAGGCATTACCAGAATATCGTTTATAGTAACGTGATCGGGTCGTGTTACCAAAAATTCAATAACATCGGCAATATCTTCAGCGTGTAGCGGTTCAAAACCACGGTAAACCCTGTCTGCTTTTTCTTTGTTTCCTTTGTACCTTACAATTGAAAATTCCGTGTCTGCCATTCCGGGTGCCACATTTGTAATTTTAATGTTGTGCGGCAACAAGTCAATTCTCATAGCTTTGCTAAGGGCATCTACGGCGTGCTTTGTTGCACAATACACATTACCGTGGTAATAAACTTCTTTGCCTGCAACCGAGGCAATGTTGATGATATGGCCTTTTTGGCGTTTTATCATATATTGCATTACAACTTTGCTTACATACAGCAGACCTTTGATGTTGGTATCAATCATTGTGTCCCAGTCTTTAGGGTCACCTTCGTTTATCGGACCGAAACCAACGGCAAGTCCCGCATTGTTTACCAATACATCAACGGCTTTCCATTCTTCCGGCAATCCGCCGAGATATTTTTCAACTTCGTTCCAATTCCTCACATCAAAGTTTAGGGCGAGAACATCAACACCGTATTTATCCTTGATTTCGGCTTCCAACTCTTCCAACCTTTCTTTGCGGCGGCCTGTGATAATCACATTATAACCCAACGAAGCAAGCTTTAATGCTGTTGCCTTGCCGATACCCGCAGTTGCACCTGTTACTATTGCTATTTTCATTGCTATTAGTTTTTATGTTTTTACAAAATTAGAAATTTTTACCCTTCCGATTTTTTTGCATTTCTCAAAATTTGAGATTCAATGCTTTTTAGTTTTTGTTCGCCCTCTTCTTCACCACCGTTAAGCAAATCAAGTCTTATTTTTGCACAAAGCCTCGAAAATTCAAGACTTACTTCTTCCTCCTCAAGTTCGGTTAAGTTTATGTCTTCACTTACTTTGTTTAGCACATCAAGGAACTTTTCGTACTGGGACAAAACTTCAGGCGAAGCAATAATTGAGAGTTTGTGGGTAAGCAAGTTCAATTTTATCCGTTCTTTGTCATCCAATTTGTGTGAAGTGAAAATCTCTTCCACAAAGTTTAGCAAATCAATGTAAAACTGGCTTTTCAGCTCGAAAAGTCTCAAACGCTGTTCTTTTTGAAGCTCCACTTCCGTTTGCCTGTTTAGCAATGCTGCCGTAATAATCATAGTTACAATTGTTCCCAAAATGATGAGAATAATTTCTTGATTGAAAGGGAAATCGGATGTTACTTCGTAACTGATTTTGAAATACAAATAACCGAAAATGAATGTTAAAAAGACAAGTACGGAATAAAAAACTTTTGCAGTAGTTCCTGTAAATTTCATAATTAAGAATTTTTCAAATTTAATACGGCGATGTTTTCCACATGATATGTATGCGGAAACATGTCGAAAGGTTTTATTAGTTCGACTTCATATTTCTCGCTAAGCAATTCTATATCACGGGCTTGTGTTGCGCTGTTGCAACTTACATAAACTATCCTCTTGGGTTCGGTTTTCAATATGTTTTCCACCACATTTTTGTGCATACCGGCACGGGGCGGGTCGGTTATGACTACATCGGGTTTGCCGTACTTGGCAAACATTTCGTCGCTGAAAATATCTTTGATGTCGCCCACTTCAAAATATGCGTTTTCTATTCCGTTCAGCCTTGCGTTTTCGTAAGCATCTTCCACAGCATCACCCACAGACTCGATGCCTACTACTTTTGATGCACTGCCTGCTACATACAAACTTATTGTTCCCGTTCCGCTGTAAAGGTCGTAAACCACTTCATTTCCCGACAGCGAAGCGTATTCTTTTACGTGATTGTACATATTCAAGGCTTGGCGGCTGTTGGTTTGGAAAAACGATTTCGGACTAATCTTAAACTTTAATCCTTCAAAATCTTCGATAATATATCCCGGACCGTAAAATACGGTATAATCCAAATCATAAAGGGTATCATTAAGTTTGTCATTGATAAAATAAACCACAGTGGTAATTTCAGGGAATTTTTTCATCAGGGTGGAAAGCAAAAATTCTATTTCTTCCTGCCGGTATTCCGCAAAAGCAAAAATTACCATTATTTGGTTGGTATATTCGGTGGTGCGGATAATAAGGTTACGCAGAAAGCCTTTATTTTCTTTTATGTCGTAATATTCCCAATCGTTGGTGTCGGCAACTTTTTTTACAAAGTTTCTTATTTGGTTTGAAATGTCGGCTTGCAGTTTGCATTCTTCAATGTTTATCACACGGTCGAACCTGCCGGGCAAATGAAATCCCAGTGCATTTTTTTTGTCAAACTTCTTGCCGCTTTTTATTTCTTCGTCAGTAAGCCAGCGACGGTTTGAAAAGGTAAAATCCAACCTGTTGCGGTATTCGTAAATCTTGGGCGAAGGTTCTATCGGAAAAACATGTTTAGGTTCTACTTTGCCGATTCGCCTGATGTTTTCGTAAACTTCGTTTTGCTTGTAATACAACTGCTTGTCATACTGCATATGTTGCCACTTGCATCCGCCACATATGCCGAAGTGCATACAAGCCGGTTCCGTTCTGTACTCCGACAATTTCTTAAACTCGAGCACTTTGGCTTCATCGTAGTTTTTCTTCTTCCTGATAACTTTTACATCGGCAACATCTCCCGGTACTGCACCTTTTATTAAAATTACCTTTCCGTCGTGCTTGGCAATTGCTTTACCTTTTGCCCCTACAGATAAAATTTCCAGATTTTCGATAATCCTTTTGCTTCTTCCCATAATAAAAAACATCTATGCCACAAAGATAATTCTTTATTCCCGAAAACTAAAAAAGCAGCCCGATAGGCTGCTTACTAAAATTGAATGCGAACAAAACTTTATTGTTTCTTTTCCCGTCTGAACAAATATCGTGTAATAAAGATACCTGTTTTTTGTTCTGATGATTCCACACCTGAAGTTACTGCAATAAGTTCCCAGCCTTCTTGTGCAAGTTCATTAAGCCTTTCTACAATAACCCTGTCGTTGTTTTGAATGTTCTTGAAATTGATACCTACCAAGCTGTAAAAGTTTTTTAGTTCCGTTTCCATTACCTGGCCGTCTTTTGCCGTTGTAATGAGCCTTGAACGACCGAATCCGCCCGGTACAACAGATTCTACTGCACTGATTTGCAGGTATTCATACTTTTCGCCTTGTGAAAATGAATCTACGGCAAACATTACCAAAATTGCCAATGCTAATACTACTTTCTTCATAATTTTAAGTTTTTTGCAAATTTAAACAAATTCCGCTAAGCAAAGAAAGTGCCAAAACTTACAACTTGAAAAATCTAAGGCTAAAGTGTACGGTGATGTGCCGCCAAGCGTGCGGGGCTTTAGCCCCGGAACAAATATGACGAAGGCTAAAGCCAATCGCATTTTTATTCTTTTTATTTCCCCACCTTGAAAGGTGGGGCTAATCAATAATATGGTATTTTGAATGAATTATAAACGGGCTGAAGCCCGTTAAATTTGTATTGTTCGGTGATTTATTGCCGAAAATCATTATTAAAAATAAAAATGAATAGCACCGCCTTTTAAGGCGGTGTCACAATATTTACCGTTAAATTTGGCTTTAGCCACAGATTAAATGAAAAAGTTTAATTTTACGAAAAAAAGTTATGTCGTTTGTAAAGGTTTATATTCATTATGTCTGGTCAACAAAAAACAGAGAACCGTTATTGACAAACGGAATTCGTCAAAAGGTATTTAACCATATTAAAGAAAACGCAGAATCTAAAAACATACATATTGATTTTATTAACGGTTATGTTGACCATGTTCATTGTTTGGTTTCTTTACCTGATGATTTAAGTATCGGCAAGGTTGCCCAATTATTAAAAGGCGAATCATCTTATTGGGTAAATAAAAATAAAATTACCAAAACAAAATTCGAATGGCAAAACGAATATTTTGCGGTTTCCGTTGATGATAATAATATTGATGCAGTTCGTGAATATATTAAAAATCAGGAAGAACATCATAAAAAAATTACATTCAGCCAAGAATATGAATTATTTATGAAAAGATATGGTTTCAAATTTTTAATTGATGAAGGGTAAAAACTAAGGCTAAAGCCTGTGTTGGATTTTGTCATTATTGTACCCCACCTTGAAAGGTGGGGCTAATCATAATGTGGTATTTTTGAATAAATGATAACCGGGCTGAAGCCCGCTTAACAAACATACTGAAGTCTGTTTGGTAAGTTCGTTTACATTATTAACCTGAATAGACCTGTCTTTTAAGGCGGGGCTAAAAAAAGGCTAAAGCCCGCCTAACCCACATGAATAACGAATATCCAATATTGAATATCAATTTTAGAAGGTTTTATCATTTTTAATTCATCATTCGTTGTTCATTATTCGATATTCTTAAATCAAAAACACATGTTTCGGTATGATTGTACCTTGTGGATATGATTAGACCCGTCTTTTATTTTAAGGGAAGTAAATGTGTTAATGAATTAATTCGTTAATGTGCTAATTTCTAGATTTACAGTTGAATAATAATTCGATAGTGC
>JALWKH010000130.1 GCA_026996635.1 Bacteroidales bacterium
TTTGTAAGTTGTGTAATCATGTACAAACTTTCTACAAAACCACTGGCAAGAATAAGTGCTCCGAGTTCTTGCCTGTCGTTTTCTTTGAGGAAGTCATCAGCTTTTCTGTATGAATTGGAAACGATGTACATCAAAGAGTCTTTATTTCCCATATTTTTATCGATACGCTTCATAACATCTTGGTCAAAACCTGATGAAATGTCCAAATCTTGTGCGAGTATTTTAATTTTTGAAAAGTATTTAACTGCTTTGGGGGTTTGGTCGTATAAAGTAAGATATGCTAAGTCTGCACCATAGAAACCTATTGCCAATGCTTTTTTGAAATAATCCGTATAATTGGAAGCGTTATCCAGGTTTGCAATAAGGTCTTCGTTAAATTCTAAATTTTTTTTCTTGATGAGCATTGCTATTTGATAAGGGGAGGGAATGCTGAATAATGTACCGTTCATCATTATAACGGCAGTTGAGTTTGAATCTATTTGTTCGTCTATTTGCTTTTCGAGGCTGTCTGCATCAGGTACCGACTCATTATTGTTACCACCTCCGCATCCCCATACAATCAAAAATGAGGATAAAACAATAAGTGTTAAAAAATTATAAATTCTCTTATTCATTTTGAGTTCACCTTTTTACAATTTGCAAATATATAAAATTTTTTTTACCAAAATAAAAAAGGCTACTTTTCGTAGCCTTTTTATGTTAGATTTTGACAAAAAACTTAATCTATTACATATATTAACCCGATTTTTATACCTCCGGCTGCAGGATTTGTTTTGAAATCTTTGTGTCCGTAATGATTATCGTCATCAGGATTGGCTATGCTGTAAAGATTGTCCATATTCTCTGTATCTTCTTTGTTCCAACCCCAAGCATTAACTCCTCCTATGTCTGTAAATCCGTAGTATAGTCTTAATCCCAAAGTAAGTTTTAGGTTGTCTGTTAAATCAATGTTACCTCCAAAACCCATAGCCAGACCAAAGATTGTGCTGGAATAATCTTCTTTGTTATCAACGCTTTTGTCGGTACAAGCAGAACTGGAGTAATCTATTTCATAAGTAGCACTTTGAATCAATGATAGTTGAGGACCAATTTCAAAATAAGCTTTTCCACCGGTTTTAAGTAATACAGGTATGTCAATGCTGTGATAAGTGGATTTCGATGTAAAATCACATCCTAAAACAGGCCAATCTTTACCGGTGTAATTTTGAGTATGTGTATTAAATAAAAAGTTTACTTCTAATCCTAAATTGTCTGTAAATTGTATTCCGGCTACAATTCCGTAGTTGTTGCCGAAACTTGCTGCAATGTCTTGGTCGTCTCCTCTGTCAAAAACAGCTTTGTTAAGCAACCAAGTAGAGTTTTCGGTAAATGAACCACCTAAATAAAATTGTGCGCTAGCTATGTAACTTATAAGCGCAAAACCTAACAATAATAAATTTCTTTTCATAGCTGTAAAATTTTTAGTTACAAATATATAAAAAAAGCGGTCTAGAAAGCCCGCTTTTAAATTTTAACTTCCTAATGTAGCAACCATAACGGCTTTTATGGTATGTAATCTGTTTTCTGCCTCGTCGAATACGATGGAAGCGTCAGATTCGAAAACATCTTCCGTTACTTCCATCCCGTCAAGACCATACTTTTGATAAATTTCTTCTCCCACTTTTGTTTCCCTGTTGTGGAATGAAGGCAAGCAGTGCAAGAATTTAACATCCGGATTGCCTGTGCTTTCCATCAGTTGTTTGTTTACTTGGTACGGTTTGAGCAATTTAATTCTTTCTGCCCATACACTGTCCGGTTCACCCATTGATACCCATACATCAGTGTATATGAAGTCAACACCTTTAACGGCTTCTTCGGCACTTTCGGTCAGGGTAATTTTTGCTCCTGTTTCTTTTGCTATTTCACGTGCTGTTTTAACTAGGCTTTCTTCGGGGAATAATGAAGAAGGTGCGCCTGCCCTGAAATCCATACCCATTTTTGCTGCACCAATCATCAACGAATTACCCATGTTGTTGCGTGCATCGCCTACATAAGCGAATTTTATTTCGTTGAGAGGTTTGTTTACATGTTCAAGCATTGTCATAAAGTCTGCCAAAACTTGGGTTGGGTGGAATTCGTTTGTAAGTCCGTTCCAAACCGGAACACCTGCATATTTTGCAAGCTCTTCCACAACTTCTTGCCCGAAACCTCTGTATTCAATTCCGTCGTACATTCTGCCGAGCACACGTGCAGTGTCTTTCATCGATTCTTTATGCCCGATTTGTGACCCTGTAGGTCCCAAATATGTGACATGAGCTCCTTGGTCGTGGGCAGCCACTTCAAATGCACATCTGGTTCGTGTACTTGTTTTTTCAAAAATCAAGGCAATGTTTTTACCTTTTAATCTTTGTGTTTCGGTACCTGCATATTTTGCTCTTTTTAAGTCAAAAGACAGGTCCAACAAAAATTGAATTTCTTTCGGTGTAAAATCCAATAATTTCAAAAAATGCCTATTTCTCAAATTGTATCCCATAGTTCAAAGTTTTTAATAGTTTAATGTAATTTTGGTTCCGTATTTTTTATCGTAAAGTTTGGTTGATTCGGTAATTACGGCTTTTTTGCCTCCGTTTTCCACAAATTGAATTGCAGCTCTAACTTTCGGTGCCATACTTCCTTCTCCGAACTTACCTTCTTCCAGATATCGCTTTGCATCTGCCACATCCAAATGTTCAAGTGCTTTTTGATTTTCGGTTCCGTAATCAAGGTAAACATATGGCACATCCGTAAGTATGTATAATTCCTCTGCACCAATCAGGTTTGCCATAAGAGAAGATGCTAAATCTTTGTCAATTACTGCTTCAACAGGTTTTATTTGTCCGTTTTCCATGTATACGGGAATGCCGCCCCCTCCTGATGCTATAACAATTATGCCGGCATCAGTGAGTTGTTTTATGGTTTCTTTATTTAAAATGTCCAATGGTTTTGGAGATGGAACAACTCTTCGCCACCCGCTGATTTCTTTCTTTTCTTCCTTGAAAACCCAACCTTTTTCTTTTGAAAGTTTATCGGCTTCTTCTTTAGTATAAATTTTACCGACGCGTTTAGTAGGGTTATTGAATGCCGAGTCGTTTTTATCAACCTCAACCATTGTAACAAGAGAAACGATTTCTTTGTTTATGTCTTTTTTGGCAATGTTATTTCTAAATGCTTTTTCCAGCAAATACGCAATACTTCCCTGTGTTTGTGCTACCGCTACATCAATAGGCATTTGCGGAAGGTTGTAAATGGCTTCTCCGGCATCATTTTGCAAAAGGATTGTCCCTACTTGCGGACCGTTTCCGTGTGAGATAACCAAATCATATCCTTCTTCCAAAAGCCAAACAACATTCTCCATTGTAGCTTCCGTATTCCTGATTTGTTCTTCTATCGTGCCCTTTTCATTGCTTCTTTGCAACGCATTACCTCCAAGAGCTATTACCGCTAATTTTTTTCCCATAATTATCCCTCCGTTTTTCAAAACTGCAAATATATGTTTTTTCCCTTTTTGATATTCTTCTAAGCCTCTTATTTTTGTTTTTTATATATTTGCAAGGTCAAATTACTTGTAATGAAGAGAGTTTTTTATATTTTATCCATACTTTTTGTGGTTATTTTGTTAAGTTCGTGTTTCAGGTACAAGGATATTGTATATTTTAATAAAACAGGCTTGGACTCCTTATATTCCCCTGAGTATGATGTTTTTAAATTAAAACCCGGAGATTTACTTTATTTTTCTGTTTACTCTGTTAATGATGAAGTGGTAAAAATGTTTAATGTAGATTCTCGGTTTGTAAATTATTCTTTTAATCCGGAATCAATGTATTTGTTGGGCTATACTGTAGATGAAATAGGAGATATAAATTTGCCATTTGTCGGCAAAATAAAGGTAGCAGGTTTAACTGTTGATTCTGCACAAGCTCTTATTTCAGAAAAAGTTCAAGAATATTTTAATGATGTTACAATTAAGGTTAAGTTTTTGAGCTATTATGTTTCGTTATTGGGTGAAGTAAAACATCCGGGAAGATTTAAAATTATTGGGAAAAGGTTGAATATTTTTGAAGCTTTGGCATTAGCCGGAGATATGACGGATTATGCAAATAGAACGCATGTGGTATTGATTAGGGAAAATTCCGACGGAAGTGTTTCTACCAAACGTGTTGATTTGTTAAAAGATGATGTGTTGAAAAGTGATGTTTTTTACCTAAATCCCAATGATGTTATTTATGTTGAGCCGTTAAAATCAAAAAATATAAGATTGAATGCACCTAATGTATCTATAATCTTGTCAACAATAACAACTTTGATTTTGGTATTGAATTTTATAATTAGGAACTAATGGGTGATATTGAAAATTATAGACAACAAGACGATGTTGAAGTAATTGATTTCAGGAAGATTTTTTTTAAAATACTTGCCAATTGGTATTGGTTTGTCATTTTTATTTTTTCTTCTTTGATGATTGCTTATTACGTTAATTATTATTCTTCTCCATTATATAAAGTGGAAGCATCTTTGCTTATCAAGGACAATAGTGAATTGGGAAGCGGTATAAATCAGATCTTGACGGAAATGGGAGCTTACAATAAACTTAGGAAGAAAAAAGTACAAAATGAAATGGCAAAGCTTTCTTCGTATTCTCTTGCATATAAAACACTTCTTCAACTTGATGATATTAGAGTCTCTCTCTTTTCTGTCGGACGAATAAGAACTGTTGACAGGTATAAAGATGCACCGTTTTCTTTAAAAGTTTTAGATATTGACTCTATAAATGAGATGGTTGGGAAGCCTGTTATAATTAATTTGATAGATAGCCTTAAGTTCAGGTATTCTATAGTTATTGACGGGAAAAGTGTAAGAAAAGTCAGATCTTTTGGAGATACCATCAAAGTAAAAGATTTAAAATTTGTACTAGAGAAAAAGGATGGTGAAGCAATACAAAAAAATATAGAAAATAATATAAACGAGTACTATTTTGTAGTTAACGATATGAATAATTTGGCTAAAGCCTACCGTGATAAATTAAATGTAGATCAATTTGACGATAAAAGTTCAATTTTAAATTTAAGTATATCTGAAGAGTCTCCAACCAAAGCTGCAGATTATTTGAATTCATTAATGGAAACATATATAAGAACAGAGTTGGAGAAAAAAAATATTAGGGCAACAAATGCAATAAAATTTATAGATAGTCAATTAAAAGGTATTTCGGATTCGTTGGCAAGAATTTCCGATAAACTGCAAAAATTCAGATCTGCAAATAAATTGGTAAATTTATCATTAAAGGGGCAAAATATTTATAATAAATTGTATAGTCTCGGGCAGGAAAAAACACAATTGGAAATAAAAAATCAATATTATAATTATTTGCTCGATTATTTAAATAAAAAGCAAGATTTAAACAGTATAATTTCGCCTTCTGTTGTCGGAATACAAGATGAAGCATTATCCAGTTTAATAAATAAGTTGTTAAATGATTTTACAGAATATCAATTGATTAAGTATAGTTCCAAAAAAGAAAATCCTACAATAAAATTAGCAGAAAATAATCTTCAAAAAACAAGAGAAGCAATTATTGAAAATCTGAAGAATTTAAAACAATCTACAGAATTGCAGCTTAAAGAGGTAAGTAAAAAAATCGATGAGGTAAATAAAGAATTGGCAATGTTGCCTTATACCGAAAAAGAAATGGTAAACATTCAGAGGTATTATGACCTAAATAATGAAATTTATACATATTTGTTGGAAAAAAGAGCAGAAGCTGGAATTGCCAAAGCATCGAATGTTCCCGAAGCTGAGGTTGTTGATTATGCCATACCTCAAAATGCTGCAAAAGTAAAACCAAAACCGACATTAAATTATTTGATAGCATTTACATTG
>JALWKH010000131.1 GCA_026996635.1 Bacteroidales bacterium
GTCATTTGTTTGCGGGTATAGATTTTTTAAAACAATTAAAAAAATGATTGAAATCAGAATTTTTTTCATGAATACGGTATAAAATCGGGCATAAATTTAAGGTTTTGTTCAAAAATATATCAAAATTTTTCAAAACATATAGTTTGAATTTAAAAAATATTATTTTTGGACAGAATAAAACAGGAGAGATAAATAAATAAAACATTAAAAGGTATGAATAAAATAGTTAGAAAACAAATCCTTTCCGAAAATGTAGTCAGCATAGACGTAGAAGCTCCTGAAATTGCAAAGAGCCGTAAACCCGGTCATTTTGTGATAGTAAGGCCTGACGAAAAAGGGGAAAGGATACCGCTCACAATTTCGAGCGCAGATTTGGAAAGAGGTACAATAAATCTTATTATCCAAAGAGTAGGGGTAACTTCCGCAAAGATTTTTGCTAAAAATGAAGGAGATTATTTGCAGGATGTTGTGGGACCGCTCGGTAAAGCTACGGAAATCCACAAAGTAGGAACAGTACTTGCTGCAGGTGGTGGTGTTGGTATTGCTCCTTTGCTTCCTATTGTAGAAGGATTTAAAAAAGCGGGTAACAAAGTTATTACGGTTCTTGCCGCCAGAACAAAAGAACTTCTTATCCTTGAAGATGAAATGAGAAAATTCTCCGATGAGGTGGTAATAATGACTGATGACGGTTCTTATGGTAAAAAAGGACTTGTAACAGAGGGGATGGAAGAAGTAATAAATCGTGAAAAAATAGACGAAGCAGTGGTTATCGGTCCTGCCATTATGATGAAATTTGCTGCTTTGACGACAAAAAAATACAACATAAAGACAATTGCCAGTCTTAATACAATTATGGTTGACGGTACAGGTATGTGTGGAGCATGCCGAGTGTCGGTAGGCGGAAAAACAAGGTTTGTTTGTATAGACGGACCGGAATTCGATGCTCACGAAGTTGATTTTGACGAAATGCTTCTCAGACTTAATTCATTCAAAGAACAAGAAAGAGCTGCATACGAAAGATATTTGGCAAAAACAGGTGTAAAATAATTTAAAAATTGAAGTTATGGCTAAAAAAAGTCAATTTGAAGAAAATATATTGAAATATCTCCGCGAAGAAAGAAACGCCGAATGGAGAAAAGAACTCAGAAAACAACATAATGCAAAAGAAAGGCGTGAAATCCCCAGGGTAAAAATGCCCGAAGCCGACCCGGAAGAAAGAAGTCATTCATATATAGAAGTTAACAGGGGGTTGACACCTGAACAAGCAATGTTAGAAGCTCGCAGGTGTTTAGATTGCCCCGAACCTACTTGTATGATAGGTTGTCCTGTTAGTATTGAAATTCCGAAATTTG
Source organism: Bacteroidales bacterium (assembly GCA_026996635.1). Lineage (GTDB taxonomy): Bacteria > Bacteroidota > Bacteroidia > Bacteroidales > JALTDM01 > JALTDM01. Next base: position 1,353 of record JALWKH010000131.1, read on the forward strand.
TTAAGCATATAGAAAAAGGTGACTTTTTGGGTGCTGCCCGTACTCTTAAAGAAACCAATACACTTCCTGCAATTTGCGGTCGTGTATGTCCTCAAGAAAAGCAATGTGAAAACAGCTGTTTCTACAACAGTGTGTTGCATGAACCACCTGTTGCAATCGGTTATCTTGAAAGATTTGCGGCTGACTATGAACGTGAATCAGGTCAAATGGCAGTTCCTGAAGTAAAAGAATCAAATGGCCGTAAAGTTGCAGTTATCGGTTCCGGTCCTGCAGGATTGGCTTGTGCTGCAGACTTGGCAAAATTCGGTTATGATGTAACTGTATTTGAAGCATTGCATGATTTGGGCGGTGTGCTCAAATACGGTATTCCGGAATTCCGTTTGCCTAACAAAGTGATAGATGCGGAAATTGATGTTTTGAAGAAAATGGGAATTAAGTTCCGTACAAACTTTATTGTAGGTAAAACTGCGACTTTTGATGATTTGAGGGCAGACGGTTATGAAGCTTTCTTTGTAGGTAGCGGTGCGGGATTGCCGAGGTTTATGAATATACCGGGCGAAAACCTGATTGGAATTTATTCTTGTAACGAATATTTGACAAGGGTAAACTTGATGCATGCCCTTGATGAAGAATACGATACACCAATTCACCTTGCAGAAAATGTAGCTGTAATCGGCGGTGGTAACACTGCTATGGATGCAGTTAGAACAGCCAGAAGATTAGGAGCTAAACGAGCAATGATTATTTACAGAAGGTCTGAAGCTGAAATGCCTGCCCGTATCGAAGAAATAAAGCACGCTAAGGAAGAAGGTGTAGAATTTATTATGCTCACGAATCCGGTAGAATACGAAGGTGACGAAAACGGAAGAGTAAAAAGAGTGAAAGTTATTAAGATGGAACTCAGTGAACCTGATGAATCAGGCAGAAGAAGACCTGTGCCGATTCCGGGTAGTGAATATTATATCGATACAGACCTTGTAGTGGTAAGTGTAGGTGTATCTCCTAATCCGCTTATTCCTGCATCTCTCAAAGACTTGAAAGTATCAAGATGGGGAACTATTGAAGTAAATTGGGATAACATGCAAACTTCAGTAGAAGATATTTTTGCAGGTGGTGATATTGCAAGAGGCGGATCTACAGTTATCTTGGCAATGGGTGACGGAAGACGTGCCGCAAAAGGTATTCACGAATACTTGACTGCAAAAGTAAAAGCATAATTTGATAGCTATTTTTTATAGTTGAAGCCGTCCAATTTGGGCGGCTTTTTTATTTTTGCACAAAATATTTTTCAATGAAAACAGCAGTTTTTCTAAGACATTCGCTGGCAGAAAATAAAAAGTCGGGGCAAAGTGACTTTGAAAGAAAATTGACCCTGGAAGGTGAAACTTTGGCAAACGAAATGGCAATAAAACTGAAAAGAGAAATAAATCAATTTGATTTAGCAATAATAAGCCCTGCCGAAAGAACTAAACGAACTGCAGAGATTTTTTTAAAAGAAGTTAATGCAAAGAAAACAATTTTCTATGAAAATCTTTATTACGGAATGGGGTTGGGAGACTTTGAGAGGTTGTTTTTCGAGTTGGATGATGAGGTTGAAGAAGTGTTGATTGTCGGGCATAATCCTTTTATAACCCAAATTGCAATGTATTTTACGGATAAATACGATTTATTTTTGCATCCTGCTTCTTTTGTATTTGTTAAATTTAATATTGACAAATGGATTGATGTTGCCAAAACAAAAGTGGCGGATTATAAAATTTTTCTTTCGGTATAATTTTTATGACAGTTTAACTCCAAGTACTGTAATATCGTCTAATTGTTTATAGCCTTTCATCCAATTTTTCAGTTCTGTTTCTAAAATCTCAAGTTGTATATCCATATTTTTATCCGAAATCTCAAGGATGAGTTTTTTGAAACGTTTTTTCATAAATTTCTCGCCTTTTTCTCCGCCGAATTGGTCTATGTATCCGTCAGAGAACATATAAATTAGTGTGCCGGGCTGAAACTTATGTTCCAAATCTTTGAAAGGTAAATCCTTTCTGTAATTCCCTATTGGTGCGTGAGTTGCTTTCAATGTGGTAAGTTGACCTTTTTCAACTATGTACAACGGATTATTAGCTCCTGCAAAGATTAATTCGTTTTTGTTTTTATTTATCCTCGCTAGTGCCATATCCATACCGTCATTTCTTCCTTTCAGGGTCTTTTTAATTTGGGTGCGTAATTCTTCCAAAATTTGTGCGGGAGTAAGTATTCTATCGGAACCAGCTATAATATTTGTCAGAAATGCTATTCCAAGCATACTCATAAATGCTCCCGGAACACCGTGTCCCGTACAGTCGGCAACAAGTAAATATGTGTAATCACCTTTTTGTGTTATCCAATAGAAGTCACCACTTACAATATCTTTGGGCTTGTACAAAACAAAATATTCATTGAAAATAGCATTGAATTGATCTTTTTTAGGTAAAAGTGCTTCTTGGATTCTTTTAGCATATGAAATGCTGTCTCTGATTTTTTTGTGCTGCTCTTTAATTAATAAGTTATTTCTTTTTATGATTGTATTCGTCCGTTTTAATCTGAATAGTAGATAAGTTACAAAAATTGAGAATACTACGAAAACAACAATTATGATTGATATGAACATTATTTTACGCTTCTGCTCCCTTATCTCTGCTTCTTTTCGTTTTGTTTCGGCTTCTTTAAGTTCCAATTCTTTTTCTTGAAGATCTCTTTGTAATTGAAGTCTTTTTATTTGTTCGTTTTTTAGCAGGTTTTCTTCTTCCAACAGTTGTTTTTCCTGAACTGTTTTTGTCAGTTTCTCACTGGTTTTTTGTAGTGCTTCTTCTTTTTTCTTTTTTTCTATGATAACTTTTTTTAGTTTCTCTTTCAATAGGGTTAATTCGTCTCCTGAAGTCAATTGGTCTGTTGATGAAATGTTATAAAACTTATCTCTTATCTTGAAATATTTTTTCGTGTATGCAAGTGATTTTCTGAACATTCCCAAGTGTTCGTAAGTTTTGGCAAGAGCATTGTAAATTTGCATTATAATCTGCTTATCATTTGCTTCGTCTGTATAATTCAAACTTTTTTCATAGTAAGATAATGCTTTTCGGTAATTCTTTTGCCTGTATAAAATTGTTCCAAGGTTGTAATAAATTCTGACAAGGTCTTTTTTCGAAAGTTTTTTTTCAGTTATTTTAAGCTCTTTGTTATAATACTTAATAGCTTTTCTAAAGTTATTTTTATAATAATAGGCATCTCCCATTATGTGGTAAAATTCTGCACATAATTTTTCCGGATATTTCCCTTTTTTTACATTTTTTTCGTATGGAGATAATATTTGAAATACCGAATCGGGGTGGGACATTGTAAATTCTCTAGCCTTGTTTAATGCTTTTTCAAAACCTGTATCTTGACCTATAATATTACTTGCTGATAATGAAAAGAATGCAAGAATGAAAATATATATAAATTTTTTCATAGATTGTTGTGTTTTCGTTTCATAAAAATAACAATTTTCTTTTTTTTAATGATAGAGTTTTCGCATAAAAAAAGATTATTCATGTTTAGAATTTGATGAAATGTTGTTGTGGATTTAGTAAGTGGTTTTGAATCAGATTTTTATCCCAAGAACAGTTACATCATCAATTTGTTCTTTGTTGCCCTTCCACTCTTCAAATGTTGTGTCAAGAATTTCTTTTTGCTTGTTCAATGGATATGATGATATTTTCAGCAATAATTTTTTGAATCTACCATACTTAAATTTTTTATCGTCTGGACCGCCAAATTGATCTGCAAAACCATCCGAAAACATATATATAAGGTCGCCTTCTTTTACTTGTATCTCGTGCATTGTAAAATTTTTCATGTTTTCGTATATGGCAATCGGCATTTTATCAGGTTTTATTTCATAAAGTTTTGTTTTTCCGTATTCGGCTATTTTTATTCTTTTGTTATTGCTTGTGGGTTTGATGTTTAACTCCTGATTTGTAATTATATAGAGAGGATTATTTGCACCTGAAAATTGTATTGTTTTGCTTTCATGGTTAACGGAAATAAGAGCCATATCCATTCCGTCTTTTTGTTCGCCGGGAACTCCTTTTTGTTTTAATATTTTAATAACTTCTTTCCTGAGTCTTCTTAATATTACGGCAGGGTGTGTTATATATTCTTTTTCAACAATTTCGCGTAATAAACTAATACCCAGCATACTCATAAAAGCCCCCGGAACCCCATGTCCGGTGCAATCGGCAACCGTAACAATAGTATGCCCTTCAATATGTGTCCACCAATAGAAATCACCGCTTACCTTGTCTTTGGGCTTGAAAAATACAAAGTGTTCGGAAAAATAATTGTTCAGAATTTTACCTTCCTGTAAGATGGATTGTTGTAAACGTGTTGCATAATCAATGCTTTTAGAAAGTTCGTTATGTATTATTTCGATAATTTCTTTTTGTTTAGCTAAGCTGTCTCTTTGTTTTTTTATTTCGTCCCTTTGAGATTTTATTTCTTCGTTTTGTTGGTTTAAGTT